>NZ_CAJCKK010000015.1:0-128147 GCF_903970865.1 Bacillus sp. ME78 | reverse complement strand
ATATAGATTATTATAATACGAAACGGATTAAGGCAAAATTAAAAATGAGCCCAGTACAATACCGGACTCACTTTTATCAAGCTGCCTAATGAAATAACCGTGTCTAACTTTTAGGGGTCACTTCATTTATCTACCTTTAAAACGCTCCTTTTTATTATTTCTCTTCTGTTACATAAGCCCACTTAAAGCTATATTCTGGACTGATGTTATGTTTCACAATTCCTTTAACATTCGGTTTCATTACATACGCTCTACCTGTTTGATATAAAGGAATTAATCCTGCATCTTCTTCAAGGAACAATTTCTCTGCTTTTCCTAACGTTTCCCAACGCTTCTTGGGATCAGACAATAATTCATTACCTGCTTTCGCTACCATTTCATCATATTTTGGATTCGAATAACTCATTTGGTTATATGGGCTCTTCGATTCAAACATATCAATAAACGTCATTGGATCCGAATAATCTGGGCTCCAACCTGCAAATGAAACTTCATAATCTTGCGCTGACTCTAATTTCAGTTTTTGTTTGAACGGCTGAATTTTCGTGTTAACCGTTACACCTTTTAAGTTTTTCTCAATTTGATCTTTAAAATAGTCAGCAATTTTTTTCGCAGTTCCATCATCATAGCTTAGTAGTTCAATTGTCACTTGATCTTTTCCAAGTTCTTTTTTCGCTGCTTCCCAAGCTGCTGCACCTTTTTTCGGATCATATTTTAGACCATTTTTAAATGTATCTTGGTAATCTTTACCGTCAGGCCCTGTCGCAAGCCCTTTTGGTACTAATTGATCTGTTGCTTTTGAACCGTTATTTAAAATAACGTTCGCTAAACCTTTTTTATCAATTGATAATGCGATTGCTTCACGTAGTTTTTTGCTCTTTAACGGTGTATCTTGTCCGTTACGCTTTTGATTTAAACGTAAGAAGAATGTACTTGCTTCTGAATACTCACCGTACTCCTCTTTGTTCGATTTATATTTATCAACAAATTCTCCTGATAATAGTGTAAAATCAATTGATCCTGTATCATATAAGTTTACTTTCGTCGCAACTTCTTTTACTACACTATAGTTAATTTCTTCTAATTTCACAGTCTTTTTATCCCAATACTGATCATTTTTCTTTAATTGCCATCCTTGTTCATGTTTCCATGACGCCATAACGAACGGTCCGTTATACAACGTTGTATCTGCTTCTAAACCGAACTTATCTCCTTTTTCTTTTACGAACTTTTCATTTAAAGGATAGTACGATGGGAATGCCATTAAATTCAAGAAATACGGTACTGGCTTTTCTAATTCTACTTCTAGTGTATAATCATCTACCGCTTTTGCTCCTAAATCTGTTAGAGGTTTTTCACCTTTATTAATTGCTTCTGCATTTTTAATATAGAAAGCGATAAACGCATATTCTGCAGCTGTATTTTTATCGAGTAAGCGCTGCCATCCGTATACGAAATCTTTCGCTGTTACAGGATCACCGTTTGACCATTTTGCATCTTTACGTAGTTTAAATGTATATTTTTTGCCATCCTCGCTTTTCGTACTAGATTCTGCCACAGCTGGGATTGGCTTATTATCTTTATCTAATCGATATAAACCTTCCATTGTGTTCCCTAAAATTTGAGAACCTAATGTATCAGTAGATTTTGAAACATCCATCGTCGGAATTTCTTGATTTTCTGTACGATTTAATACTTGTTTCGCTGCATATTTAATTTCAGCTTTTTTCTCTTCCCCACCACCACTAGACGTCGTAGTTGATTTCTTCTCCCCACCAGATCCAGAACACGCTGTCAACGCCATACTCATTGCTAAAACTGGCGCTACAACCGCCGTGAACTTTTTCATCTTTTTCTTCATTTTTGTACCCTCCCCAATTATATGTACGAAACCATTTTTGATAGACTTTCTAATAACTAGTTATCAGAAAATTCTTATTAATTAATATTCTACTAATTTTTTCGCTTTTGTAAAGTTATTTTTAAAATATTCTAAAAATTATTTTTTTATTATAGTAAAACGTATTTTTTACAATTGTCATGATACAAATTCTTCCTTACATCTATCGATTTATTTACATGTAATCTCATAATAAAAAGAGCATTCCAAAAGTAAATAGTCTACTTTTGGAATGCTCTATCATTTATCTTTCTATTGTACGAGTTTCTCACTACAAAATAAGCTAAGAAACTTGTATACATCCACTTAAAGATAACATTACTGTTTAAAAATTATTTTCCATCTTTTTCAGTCATATATGCCCACTTGAAGCTATACTCTGGACTGATGTTATGGTGAACGATACCTTTTGCATTTGGTTTTTGAACATATGCATCACCACGTTGGTATAAAGGTACAAGCGCTACATCTTGCTCAAGAAGTAATTTCTCAGCTTTTCCTAGCTCTTCCCAACGTTTCTTCGCGTCACCCATTAATTCTCCGCCAGCTTTTTTGATCATATCATCATACTTCGAATCAGCGAAGCTCATTTGGTTATGAGAATGATTAGACTGGAACATATCTAAGAATGTCATTGGGTCAGCGTAGTCAGGTCCCCAACCAGCAAATGATAAATCATAATCTTGCTCTGTTTCTAATTTTAACTTTTGTTTGAATGGCTGAAGTTTAATATTAACTGTTACACCTTTTAAGTTTTTCTCGATCTGGTCTTTTACATATTCTCCAACTTTTTTCGCATTACCAGTATCATAGTTTAATAGCTCAATTGTAACTTGGTCTTTTCCAAGTTCTTTTTTCGCTTCATTCCATGCAGCTGCTGCTTTTTTCGCATCTGGCTTAATACCATTTTTAAATGTTTCTTGGAAATCTTTACCATCCGGTCCGGTTGCTAATCCTTTTGGTACTAAGAAGTCCGCAGGTTTAGATCCATCATTTAAAATTACATTTGATAGATTTTTCTTATCAATAGAAAGCGCGATTGCTTCACGTAATTTTTGGCTCTTTAACGGTGTATCTTGTCCGCCACGTTTTTGGTTCAGACGTAAGAAGTATGTGCTTACTTGTGAATATGTGCCAAACTCTTCTTTATTATTTCTATACTTATCAACGAATTCACCTGATAGAAGTGCAAAATCAATTGCATTTGTATCATATAAATTTACTCTTGTAGCTACTTCTTTTACTACACTATAGTTAATTTCATCTAGTTTTACAGTCTTTTTATCCCAATATTGGTCGTTTTTCTTTAATTTCCAACCTTGCTCATGCTTCCAATCAGTAAGAACGAACGGTCCGTTATATACTGTTGTATCAGACTCTAAACCGTATTTATCCCCTTTTTCTTTTACGAACTTCTCATTTAATGGATAGTACGATGGGAACGCTACTAAGTTTAAGAAGTATGGTACTGCTTGTTCTAACTCAACTTCAAGCGTATAGTCATCTACCGCTTTTACTCCTAGCTCTGCTACAGGTTTTTCACCTTTATTCACCGCTTCCGCATTTTTAATTGGAAATGCAATAAATGCATACTCAGCAGCTGTTTTTGGATCTAATAAGCGTTGCCATGCATATGCAAAATCTTTCGCTGTTACAGGATCACCATTTGACCATTTTGCATCTTTACGTAGTTTAAATGTATATTTTTTACCATCCTCACTCTTCGTGCTTGATTCTGCAGCAGCTGGGATTGGTTTGTTATCTTTATCTAATCGATATAAACCTTCCATTGTGTTCCCTAAAATTTGAGAACCTAATGTATCTGTATTTTTAGAAGTATCCATTGTTGGAATCTCATTTGTTTCAGTACGATTTAGTACTTGTTTTGCTGCTAATTTTCCTTCTGATTTACTATCTCCACCAGAGCTAGAATTTGTGCTTGTCTTCTTATCTCCACCTGATGTAGAACATGCTGTTAATGCCATACTCATTGCTAAAACTGGTACTACAACCGCTGTTAGTTTTTTCATTTTTTTCTTTTTCACTTTCTGTACCCTCCCTAATTCTTAACGCTCTCATTTAAGAATTTTCTGATAATTCTGTTTTTCTTTATATATTTATCAGAAGATTCTTATTAACTATTATTCTACTAATTTTTTGAGTTTTGTAAAGTGTTATTATTGAAAATTTTTAAAAAATTATTTTTTTACAGTAATATTCATAAAAATTACTTAACCTTTCGAAACACTATACCTCATGGAATTCTATGTATTGATTTAATAGTCTTTATATCCCTTCACTATAAAATAACTTGTAAATTATTGTTAATAAATAATGTATATCGTAACAAACCTCTTTTCTACAAAAATAAAAAAGCAGACATTTCGTCTGCTTTAATTCTCCTCAATTTGCTTTTCACTTAACCCTAGATGTGTTCTAAGAGTATTACTCAAACTCTGTAGATCTTTTTTATTAGGATTATAATAATATACACGTTGCCCGTTTGGGCCATTAGGTAAGTATAAATCATCACCAGCTAATTGTATTTTTTCAACTGAACCGTTTAAACCGTATTTATAAAAAGATAAAATATCATCCATTACTAAATTTGTTTTAAAATCACTATCAACCGCCTCAACTATTTTTTCTAGCTTCGTAATCGATCCTACACTTTTTAATTTACTTAAAATCGCCTCAATAACAAGTTGTTGGCGCTGTCCTCTCATTGCATCACTATCAATATGGCGCGTTCTTGCTAGTGCAAGTGCTTCTTCGCCATTTAATTTTTGTAATCCTTTTTTCAAATGAATCGCATCAGGTTCATCTTTACTATTTTGCTCCGTAAATTCAACCGGGACATCCACTTCAATACCATCTAACCCATCAACAATTTTAGTAAAGGAACCAAAATTAAATTTCACAAAATAATCAACGGGCACCTGTAACAATTTTTCTACCGCTTCCACAGAAGCTTGCGGTCCTCCATCTGTACCATTTTTAACGAAACCACTTCCATATGCATGGGTTATTTTATCTTTTTTCTTTTCAACTGGAACATATGTATATGTATCACGCGGTATGCTCGTTAATTTCACTGTTTTATCATCTTTATTAAAAGTCGCTAACAATAATGCATCTGTATGAAATGCACCATTATATTCCTTTTGTCGTTCTTGATTTTCATCAATTCCCATAATTAAAAGTGAAACATGATTTGCAATTGGCTTTACAGATTTCTCACGTAAATTGGATTTTTCACCTCGTGCTAAATTCAAATTAGATTTTTGTACGAGACTAGAAGTTTTCATATATACATAGGCTCCATAGCCAATTCCACCAAATAGTAATACCGCCAGTAGTAAACTTATTATCGTTTTCTTTTTATATTTTTGCTTATTTTTCTCTTCTCTTAAAGATGAATGATTCTCCATTTACTCTCCTCCTGTTTCTATTCATCCAATATGTTTTTCATTCTTTCATATTTAGCGCTATCCTTTTGAAACATACTTTCTTTCAATCCCTTATCTATTTGTATCCATTCAGTCGTAACTGAATATTGAATCAAGCCTTCTTGAAAACTAAGAAATTTCAACATAATCCCTGTATTTTTCTCCACAACCATTTCGAATTTCCCTCTTAAATCTTCAGAGGTGCTAACAGGCATCTCTATGTTGATGACTCCTTCAATTTTGTAACAATCTAATCCAAGATATTTCGTTTCTTTATAATTCCAATCTTTATATCGAATTAACAAATCTGCGAATTCTGATTGAATACTATATTTAGCTAGCCCTATATATTCATCATCATATCGCTTTTTTTCACCTGCTTTTTTCAATAACCTTTCCGTAGGATTTAATTTTAATAGTTCATTGTTTCTTTCTTTCGGGTTCCATTTTGTCTCTTTATAGGTATACTTCTCATCATCAAACTCTTTTTTCTTGCCCTCGTTATATATAATTGTTCGTTTTTTCGCTAGTTTATCTTCTTTCGAAGAGATACCTCTTTGTTTTTCCGTATCAATCGCATACTTATATGTTGTAGCAATTCTTGATGAGCTAGAATATTCCTCAAATTGTCCTGAAATATTTTTAAAATAATCAATAGAATCTAGCATTTTTTGATGAATCTTTTCTTTATCTGGATAATGTACATTCGATTTTATTTCTTCTTCATTTTCAAAATCAGAAAACGCTTTTTTCTTTACATATTCAAATACTCCACCATTTTGCGCAAAACTTTGTATAGAAAACTCAGACATAGATACCACTGAAAGTATACAAACCGCTGCACTAATTATCATCATATGAATTTTGTAACTCTTCTTTTTTACCTTAAGATTATGTAGCGTGCCATTAATTTTTTCATTTAACTCTGGAGGTACTATAACATTTTCATCTTTTATTCTCTTTTTTAATTTCTCATCAAATAATTTTTCATTATCCATCCTTTACACCCCCTATTCCATCTTTAATCGTTTTTGTAGTTGTTCCCTCGCGCGTGACAATCTTGATTTCACTGTTCCTTTCGGTATTTCTAACAGCTTTGCTATACTCTCTTGATTCATATCTTCATAATAATAAAGCACCGTAACAGCTCTTAATTCTTCATGTAACGATTGAATCGCATTACACAAATCTATATCTTCATACTGATCACACGCACTCATATTGTAATCATTCTCTTCTGTCACAATTACATTTTTATACGCTCTAATAATATTGTTACACTCATTTATCAGTATTCGAATTAACCAAGTTTGAAAAAATTCTTCTTTTTTTAATTTTTTTATATTTTCATAGGCCTTTAAAATTGTTGTCTGTATCGCATCCTCTATATTTGTCTCATCACGTAACATCGCCTTTGCTATTCGATACATCTTCACTTTTTCTGTATGCATAAGCGCTATAAAGGCTTCATGATTACCTTTTTTCGCCAAAGAAACATCCGTTTCTTCTTTTATAATCATTTTATATAAAGGGATTACTTTCACAATTGCTCCTCCTGTTTCATCCTCACTTCATCACTTCAAATTTAACTTTACATGTATTAGACGTAGGAGCCTAGGAAAAGGTTCATTTTTTTGAATATTTTTGTAAATCAAAAGATAAATATCCTTTATAAGTGTTATGCGCTAAACATACTAGTTTAAATTTACAAATCAAAAAAGCCCACTTTTTCAGTGGACTTTCTACTTTACAACGGTAAATCCCTCTTCTTAAACACTACAATTGCTACTATGAAAATACAAAGTGCTCCAGCAGTTAAACCTATACTTACAGGCCATATATTATACGTTCCTTCAGCAATTTCTTTCGGACGAAATAGCGTAAATAATGATATATTTCTCATCCACTCTAACTTATCACTTAATTTACCTACCATATCCAGTACGAAGAATAAAATAGTTAAACTTGCTGAATAACTTAGTGCCTTTCTTTCGTCATTACATATACAAGAAAAGAAAAATGAATAAGCACTAACGACTAAAAATATGAGCCCTCCGACTACATTTATCTTCAAAAATAATTGTTTATTTAAGTTATTATCTTGTAAAAACCATTCTGCACCTACTAACCCAGCTACATACGTAACAGATACAATGATTAGTAGTCCCAATATGAGAACAGTAGCTTGTGTAATAGCAATTTGCACTCTAGATACAGGTGTTGCTAGCAAGTATGCCATTGCTCCTTTATCTACATGACGAGCAATTAAATGTGTCGCAACTGTTACGCAAAAAATTGTTAAAATGATAATAAACAATAGACTATAGTATTCGCCCGCTAGAAAATCCATTACGTTTTGAATCGGACTTTCCATACCAACAATTTTTTTCACACTATTAGGCATGGCAGCTATTAATTCATTTAGCCCTTTCGCTGATACCATTGACGGGAATATCCAAATTAATAACCACAAATATAAAGCCGCACCACACGCATAACTCAAAATACTTTTTTGTGTTTCTTTCAAACTAGCTAAAAACAATTGCTTATTCATGCGTTACCCCTTCTTTCTTATCGTAATAATGCATAAATAAATGTTCTAAATCCATCGCTCTCGTTTGAAGTGCCGTTACATTATAGTTTGAAAGTGTTTGTAAAACAGTTTGATAGTTTCCTTGTACAATGATAGATGCCTCTCTACCTTTTACCGCTTCAAATTGCAAATTACACTTTATAAGGGACTCAATCTCTTCTTGTGATGATACTGTTACATCTATCACCTGTCTTCTCATACTTTGTAAATCGTGAATATTTTCAACCGTTACGAGTCGACCATCTTTAATAATAGCTACTCTATCACAAGTTCTCTCAATTTCAGTAAAAATATGTGATGACATTAGGATTGTTTTTCCTCTTTGCTTTTCCTCTAATATTAAATCTATAAACACTTGTTGCATAAGTGGATCAAGTCCAGATGTTGGTTCATCTAAAATTAACACCTCTGGATCGTGCATAAATGCAGCGACTATCCCTACTTTTTGCTTCATTCCTTTAGACATTTTGCGAATCGGTGTTTTCACATCAAATTGCAGACGCTCTATCAGTTCATCTCGTCTTTTCGTATCCTTTAATCCACGCATTCCCTGCATTAATTTTAAAAACTCTAATCCGTTCATTCCTTCAATAAAAGAAATTTCACCCGGTAAATAACCAACTTCCCTTTGAATTTTCGCTGCTTCATTCCAACAATCTAATCCAAAAATTGTCGCTTTACCAGCTGTCGGTTTTATAAATCCCATTAAATTACGAATCGTCGTTGATTTTCCGGCACCATTCGGTCCTAAATAACCAAATACTTCTCCCTCTTTTACATCAAATGTAATATGAAACAAACCTTTTCCATTCGAAAACTGTTTTGTGACATCTTGAACTGAAATCATAATTCCACCTCATTTTTTGAAATATTGAATATGTGATATTTCAAAATTATTGTACTCCTCATCTTCCATATTCGCAACAACTTTTTGAAATATTTATTAGTCCATATTTCAAAATTATTGTTTTCCATTATTTTTTCTTGTATATTTTAAGTGAGGTGATTGCATTGAACGGCTTTGAAAGAGTAAAAGAAAAGAAAAAGCGTGCCATTAAAGAAGCAGCATTCGTATTATTTTCAGAACGCGGATTTAATGAAGTGAAAATAGAACATATCGCAAAAGAAGCAAACGTTTCTCAAGTTACAATTTATAATCATTTCGGAAGTAAAGATGCGTTATTTAGGGAGCTTATACAAGAATTTATCATATCTGAATTTCAATATTATAAAGAGCTTGCAGAAGAAAAATTACCTTTTCATGATATGATGCAAAAAATGATTGTAAGAAAAATGAATACTGGCGGGTTATTTCAACCTGATATGTTACTGCAAATGATGCAAAGGGACGAAGAACTCCGTAAGTTTATTTATAGTTATCAAAATGAAAAAATCCTGCCCTGGTATTTAGAAATATTAGAACGAGCTCAGCGCAAAAACGAAATTAATCCACACCTTACTAAAGAAATGATGTTACTTTACATTCAAATGTTTACTAAATTAGGTGATGATTTTGGGGCACAACTTCTTGAAGGAGATCGTGAAAAACATATACAAGATATCGTTACGATGTTCTTTTATGGACTGTCCGTCCCAAAAAAATAATTTTTCTAAAGAACAAATAGAATCACCAAAAAGCCCTTTGGATATTTAAATCTCAAGGGCTTTCTCATATCAAATAAATAGCTAAAACTAACTTTATCTTAAAGAAGTTAAATGCTGCTTTATAGATAACACCTTATTATAGATTAACTCTTTTAGCATAACAGGCTGAATCGAAATAATCGTTTCACCGAAATTCAGAAAATAATTTGAAATAAAATCAGATTCTTGCTTGTTAAAATAGCCTGTTATAATGTAATTTTCATTTTCCTTTTGCAACCTCATGGAAGGGTAATTCTCTTTATCAAAAATGTCTTTTCCTTTTTGATTAACAATGACGCTAAAATCAATTGCATTAGGCTTCCTGTGAAAAGTAGTAAGATAACTTAATAATTCTTCAAGATTTTTTGGATGAACATTGCTTGTTTCCACAATAGAAAGAATTTTATCACATCTAATTATTTGAACATTATTTGTCTCAAAATTAAAGATTTTAGCATACCACTGGCCAAATTTAGATTCTATTCGAATAAATTGGGCAACCAATGCTTTCTCCTCACCTTTTTTTAAATATGTTAAATGATAAACTCGCTCAGCAAAAATCCCCTGTAAAATTTCTTTTAAGAACGGACTAAAATTACTATGATTTGTTACTTCAAAGGAAAGCGTTAGTTCCATGATTGAAATATTTTTACTCACATTATCAGGTAATACATGTTTAAATTTATTTTCAAGCGCAATACTTTCTACATTAAATGGTTTTGTCTTGTATCCATTTAGCGTAAGAATTGAAAAGTATAACGCATACATTTCATCCACACTAAAATAAATTGGTGATAACACATTATTTTCTATAATTTTATAACTTCCATTTCTACCCAGTTCAGAATATATGGGTACACCTATTTCTTCCAATGATTGAATATCTCGCAACGCGGTACTTTTAGAAATATCATATCTAGTCATTAAATCTTTTAAATTAAAATATCTTTTATTCTTTAAGAAAATAAGCATGTCATTTATTCGTTCAGTTTTTTTCATATTTCCCTCCCAAAAAGGTATCATGTATTGAAACCTTTTTAATCTATATTATAATTATCAACTAATAAAGGAGTTATATATTTATGACATTAGAAATAGCTATTTTTCTTTCAATGAACGGGCAAGCAAAGAAGGCGATTAACTTTTATACACGTAATTTAGAAGCCAAAAAATTAATGATTGTTACGTATGAAGAACTGGCGAAAAGAGATAGTTCTTTTAAAATTACAAGTGAAAATAAAGATCATATTGCTCACTCTGTTTTACAAATTGGGAATACAAAGCTAATGATAGCAGAAGATACAATGAAGCATAATGAATGTTATAACGTTGGAAATAACATGTCACTTTGCATTCAAAGCGCTAATTTAGAAGAAATACAAAGGTTTTATAATAATTTAATTTCCGATGAGCATGTGAAAATAATCTCTCCGCTAGAAAAAAATATATTTAGTGAAGCATATGGTATTATTGAAGATCCTTATGGCATACAAATCCAATTAATGTATGATAAACGACTAAACTAAATAATTAATCATATTCACATATTCCTAATAAAAAAGACACGAATTTCGTGTCTTTTTTATTTTATAGAAATAACTCTACCCTTTTCACTACTTTCAATCGCTAATTGAATCAATTTAATAACATCTAAACCTTCTTTTGCTGTTACAGGTAGTTCCTCACCATTTAATATACTATCTCGTACACCTTTATAATAATTGTCATAACAACCGACTTCTGTTGGAATACGCTCTAAGCTTTCTTCTGTTTCTAAAGTAGCAAAATTCTCTTCATCGTCTACCCCATAACCGTTATTGCCTGGCTTCATTCCACTTTTTAATTGCTCTTCCTGCGAATCCATACCGTACTTCACGATAGAACCTTTCTCTCCATGCACTATAAAATGCGGTCCAGCTTTTTTCACATAACTGCTGCTACGTAAAATGACACGTTTAACTCCGTAATGCAGTACTATGTGGAAATAATCATCCACCTCTGCACCTGGTCGTTGTTTTATTACATCTGCACTTATCGCATCTGGTTTCCCGAATATTGATAACGCTTGGTCAATTAAATGCGATCCTAAATCGTATAATATACCGGAACCTGGTAGATTTTTTTCTCTCCATCGATCACGTACATGTGGACGGAAACGATCAAAATTTGATTCATATGCGTATACATTCCCTACTCTGTTTTCTCCTAACAATTTCTTAATTGTTAAGAAATCATTATCAAAACGACGATTATGATATACGCTTAACATTACATTATGCTGCTCTGCTAATGAAATAAGCTCTTCCCCTTCTTCAATTGAAACAACAAATGGTTTTTCTACAACAACATGCTTACCGTTTAAAATTGCTTCTTTTACATATGGAAAATGAGTTGTATTAGGTGATGTAATAACAACTAAGTCAACATCAGCTCGCTTCACCAATTCATCAATTGTACTCACAACATTAGCGTTTGGTAATGTTTCTTTTACTACCTCTTCTTTTGAGGATAATACAGCACGAATATTATATTCTTCTATTGTTTGTAATAGTGGGATATGAAATGTCGTACTAGAAAAACCAAATCCTACAATCCCTACACCTATTTTTTTCATGTTGCCCCTCCATTTGTGTCGCTTTAACGGGCAGTAAGATTCCTAACCCAAAATTCAGTGAAAGCTAAGGAATTAGGTGAGGAATCAACTGCTTGTTAAAGCCCGATTAATTGAACTTTATGAGAACGATTTCATTCAGTTATTATAACAAGATTATTATTATTTACATAATAAATTGCCTAGAAAAAAGCATCTTGCTACTATTCATAGCAAGATGCCCTCTTTATTCTGGTCTTTTCTTCGTCCACGTTTCTACTACTTCACCAGTATCATTTACATCTAGCACTAGGCTACCATTACTATACCGGTCTTTATTTCGATACGCTTTCGGATCAATCTCTTCTACAATGTTTTTCTCTGTCTTCATGTAAACTAATTCATCGTCCCGAACAATTTCAATACCGACAATGCGGTACGGATTACGTTTTAACTCTTTGAAAATAACAAGACCTCGCTTCGCCCTCGTTGATTTTTCAATTTCTGATGCTTTTAGACGTTTTACAGCACCACGCTGCGTTACGAGAATAAGTTGATCTTTATCACCATTTAACGGTTTACCAGAAGCGACATAGTCATCTTCTTTTAAATTAATTGCTTTCACACCAGCAGCTCTTACACCGACTGGACTTACTTCATCTTCATGGAAAATAAGTGCATATGCACCATGTGTAGCAAGAACGATATCACTCGTTCCATCTGTCGCAAATATATCGACAACTTCATCATCTTTTTTTAAGTTTACAGCAACGAATGCCCTTGAATAACGCTGAACTTTATATTGATTTAATTCTGTTTTCTTTATCATACCATTTCGTGTTACAAATACGATAAATCGTTTTTCTTCCTCAAAGTTCGGTACAACCGTTGCCCAAATGATCGTTTCATCTCGGTCGAGTGAAACGATATTTGCAACGTGCTGACCTAAATCTTTCCAACGAATATCTGGCATTTCGTATACTGGAAGATATATATAGTTCCCTTTACTTGTGAATAAAAGAACTGTTTCAGTCGTATTCGTATCGAATCGTTCAAGTAAGATGTCACCCTCTTTCATACCGAAGTCTTTGCCGTTTGATGCATTATGTGAGCGCCATCCAGTACGTTTCACATATCCTTCTTTCGTTACAGTAACGATGACATCTTCTTGTGGAATCATCACTTCTACGTCTATTTTAATTTCTTCAATTTGTTCTTCAATAATAGCACGGCGATCATCACTATATGTTTTCTTAACTCTCTTCAAATCAGTTTTAATGACTTGAAGTAATCTTTTTTCACTTTGTAAAATTGACTGTAGCTCTAGAATTTTCTTATTAAGCTCATCTGCTTCTTCTTGTAACGCCGTAATGTCTGTATTCGTTAAGCGATATAATTGCAAGGAAACAATTGCTTCCGCCTGTGCTTCTGTAAAGCCAAATTTTGCACTTAAATTATCTTTCGCATTACGTTTATCTTTTGAAGCTCGAATTGTCTCGATTACTTGATCTAAAATCGATAATGCTTTCTTTAAACCTTCTACAATATGTTGACGATTTTCTGCTTTTCTTAATTCATATTGCGAACGTCTCGTAATAACCTCTTTTTGATGTCCAATATAAGCATCCAAAATTTTTGGTAATGTCATAAGTGTTGGACGACGATTATTAATCGCTACCATATTAAAGTTATATGGAATTTGTAAATCTGTATTTTTATATAAATAATTTAAAATACCTTCGGCGTTTGCTTCTTTCTTTAACTCAACAACAATTCGTAAACCAGTACGATCTGTCTCATCACGCACTTCAGCAATACCATCTAACTTTTTATCTAGACGTAATTCATCCATTTTCTTTACAAGGTTTGCCTTATTCACTTCGTAAGGAATTTCAGTGATTACAATTTGTTGTTTCCCACCGCGCACTGTTTCAACTTCTGCTTTTCCGCGAATAATAATTTTACCTTTACCTGTTTCATACGCCTTTTTAATACCATCAATCCCTTGAATAATACCGCCTGTTGGGAAATCTGGTCCTTTCATAACTGTTAATAAATCATCAACAGTACTATTTGGCTTATCAATACGCATCATTGTAGCATCAATAACTTCTCCAAGATGATGCGGAGGAATTTCTGTTGCATAACCAGCGGAAATCCCTGTAGATCCGTTCACTAATAAATTCGGGAACGCTGCTGGTAATACAACTGGTTCTTCACTCGTATCATCAAAGTTTGACACGAATTCAACTGTTTCTTTATCAAGATCACGTAATAATTCAGATGCGATTGGTGATAAACGAGCTTCCGTATAACGCATTGCTGCCGCTGGATCCCCATCTACACTACCATTATTACCATGCATTTCAACTAAAACATTACGTACTTTCCAAGTTTGGCTTAAGCGTACCATTGCCTCATATACAGAGGAATCTCCATGTGGATGATAATTACCAATAACGTTACCTACTGTTTTAGCTGATTTACGAAACGCTTTATCATGTACATTACCTTCTACATACATAGAATATAAAATACGTCTTTGTACTGGCTTTAAGCCATCACGTGCATCTGGAAGTGCACGATCTTGAATAATATATTTACTATAACGTGCAAAGCGATCACCTAACACGTCTTCAAGCGGGAGGTCATGAAACTTCTCTGCTTGCATGTTATTCCACCTCCGTCTCCATAATCATTTCATTTTCTAAAATATTTCCTTCTTCTTGCATACCAAACTGTACATTACGTTCAATCCATTTACGGCGCGGTTCTACTTTATCGCCCATTAATGTTGTAACGCGACGCTCTGCTCTTGCTGCATCATCAATTTTCACGCGAATTAATGTACGCGTTTCAGGATTCATTGTTGTTTCCCATAATTGATCCGCATTCATTTCACCAAGCCCTTTATAACGTTGTAACATATAGCCTTTTCCAACTTTTTTCGTTACACCGTCTAATTCCTCATCTGACCAAGCGTATTCAATTACTTCACTCTTACCTTTTCCTTTACTTACTTTGTATAAAGGAGGGAGTGCGATAAACACTTTACCCGCTTCGATAAGTGGCTTCATATATCTGTAGAAGAACGTTAATAACAATACTTGAATATGAGCTCCATCCGTATCGGCATCGGTCATAATTACAACTTTATCGTAGTTAATATCTTCAACATCAAATTCATTTCCTACACCGCCGCCAATCGCATAAATGATTGTATTAATCTCTTCATTTTTAAAGATATCAGCAAGCTTTGCTTTCTCTGTATTAATTACTTTACCACGTAATGGTAATACGGCCTGGAAACGACGGTCTCGTCCTTGTTTCGCTGAACCACCAGCAGAGTCACCCTCTACTAAATACAATTCGTTTTTCTGAGGATTACGTGATTGTGCAGGTGTTAACTTCCCGCTTAACGTACCTTCTGATTTTTTCTTCTTCTTACCACTACGTGCTTCTTCTCTCGCTTTACGAGCAGCCTCACGTGCTTGCGCTGCTTTAACTGCCTTTCTCACAAGAAGTGTAGCTACATCCGGGTTTTCCTCTAAAAAGTAAGCTAAATGCTCTGATACAATGGCATCAATTGAAGAACGAGCTTCACTTGTACCAAGTTTCCCTTTCGTTTGTCCTTCAAACTGAAGTACTTCTTCTGGTACACGTACAGAAACGATAGCCGCTACACCTTCACGAATATCTGTACCTTCTAAATTTTTATCTTTTTCTTTTAATAATGAAACTTTACGAGCATACTCATTGAACACACGCGTCATTGCTGTTTTAAATCCAGCTTCGTGTGTTCCACCATCTTTTGTACGTACGTTATTTACAAACGAAAGAATATTTTCTGAGTAACCATCATTAAACTGGAATGCTAGTTCTGCTTCAATCCCGTTTTGTTCACCAGTGAAATATACAACCGGGTGAATTGAATCTTTTTCTTCGTTTAAATATGAAACGAAAGCTTCGATTCCTGTTTCATAATGAAATATATCTTCTAAATCATTACGTTCGTCTTTTATCGAGATTTTCATTCCTTTTAATAAGAATGCAGATTCACGTAATCTCTCACATAATGTTTCATAATTGTAATTTGTCGTGCTGAAAATCGTTGTATCTGGTTTGAAGTGCATTGTCGTACCAGACTCTTTTGTTTTCCCAATTTTCTCTAACGTTGTTGCAGGAACGCCACCATTTTCAAAACGTTGTTCATAAATGTTACCATCACGCTTAATTGTTACTACTAACCATTCTGACAAGGCGTTTACAACTGATGCCCCAACACCGTGTAAACCACCACTCGTTTTATAGCCACCTTGACCAAACTTACCACCTGCATGAAGTACAGTTAAAATAACTTCAGGTGTAGGTTTCCCAAGTTTATGCATTCCCGTAGGCATTCCTCGCCCTTTATCTATAACGCTAATACTATTATCTTTATGTATTACGACTGAAATTTCGTCGCCAAATCCCGCTAACGCTTCGTCAACGGAGTTATCTACTATTTCATATACTAAATGATGCAATCCACGGCTATCCGTACTCCCGATATACATACCCGGGCGTTTTCGAACGGCTTCAAGTCCTTCTAACACTTGAATCGCATCTTCATTATATTGGAACTGATGCTTCGCCAAACTCCTTGCCCCTTTCCTAATCCAAAATCAGAACATATGTTTCTATTATAGAATAACGCCTCGACTATAGTTTTGGCAAGTTATCTTATCTCTTTTATATACCATCTTCAATAGAAAAATCCTTGTTTTCTCACAAGGATTCCTCTAGGCTACTATTTCAGAAAAATAATCGTTTGTCAACGAGAAATGGATATGTATTCCAAGATTACACATTCCAAACCTTTATTATGATCCAAATGATCAAGATCCAAAATGGGATTACAAATAACAATCCCCAAAAACAGCCTTTAAAAAATCTCATGATGAACACCTCGTTCATCGGCCCTACTTATCTATAATGAGGGCTGAATCAATCTTTCTACTTTTAAATCTATACTATTTTGTCATCGCATGTTCTACTTTAATACAACGATCCATTATTACAGTATAGTCTTTTTCTTTTAAAAGTTTATATGTATCTTCATCTTGTACTCCTAATTGTGCCCAAAAAACATCTGCATCAATCTCTACAAATTCTTTTGCAACATCCATTAAAAACTCTGAGCGACGAAATACATTTACTATGTCAACGTGTTCCTTAATATCCTTTAGTGAAGAAACTGCCTTTTCTCCAAGCACCTCATCTACTGTTGGATTAACTGGAATAATACGGTATCCAGCATCTTGCATTGCTTTGGAAACCATATACGATGTACGTTCTGGCTTATCTGATAATCCAACAACCGCAATTGTTTTGCTTTTCTTTAACACTTCACCAATTTCCGTACGAGTTGGGTTTTCAATTGTCATAATTAATCCCTCCTATTCCTTTAGTATAGCCGATAAAGAAAGTCTCTTTCAATATGAAAGAGACTTTCTTTTATTTCGATTATTGATTCTTTGTAGCTGAATTATCTGCTAAAGTAGCCGATTTCGTCATTTTTTGACCGTTACGGTAGAATGTAACTTCTACTTTCTCGCCTACTTTTTTCTTTTCATATAAATATTTACGGAATTGAAGTGAGTTTTCTACTTTTTGATCATCTAATGCTACTACAATATCATATTGCTCTAAACCAGCTTTTTCTGCCGGTGATATTGGGTAAATTTTACCTAATACAACACCATTCGTTACTTCTTTCGGTACTTTCAATTGATTGACTGCATAAGCTTGCACATCTTCTAACGAAACGACACCTACTCCAAGAGCTGGACGTTTTACTACTCCGTCTTTTTCAAGTGATTCAATAACTGGCTTTGCGATATTAATTGGAATAGCAAATCCAATTCCTTCAACTTCTTGCTGTGCAATTTTACTTGAATTAATCCCAATTATTTCACCATTTTGGTTAAATAATGCACCACCACTATTACCTGGGTTAATCGCTGCATCTGTTTGAATAACTTGTGCTTGCCAATCTGGTCGTTTATCGCCATCAATATCAACTGGAATTTCACGTTCTTTACTACTAATAATGCCTTCCGTTACACTTCCATCAAATCCTAGTGGGTTACCGATTGCAATTGCTTTTTCACCCGCACGGATTTTACTTGAGTCACCTAAAGTTGCAACTTTATTCACATTAGAGCCGTCAATTTCAACAACAGCTAAATCTAACCAAGGATCTTTCCCTACTAACTTTGCATCTACCTTTTTACCATCACTTAGTTTTACAGCAAGTTTATTTGCACCATCTACTACGTGGTTGTTTGTTACAATATATGCTTTATTTCCTGCTTTTTTATAAATAACACCTGATCCTGAACCAGCTTGTTGTTCTTGACCTGTCGGTTGCATTGCAAATGGATCAACACTTTGCTGCATATTAATAACACCTACAACAACGTCTTTCGCTCCTTCAATCATACCAGGTAAATCAGTTTCATTTTTCGCTTTATTTACAACAGGAACTACAGTACCTTCTACTTTTGAATCCGAACTAAATGATGATACTGGTGCTCCATTATTTTGAGCCCATGGCATATATGGTGCTGCAAAACTAATCGAAACCGCTCCGACTACAGCTCCCACTAAACCTGTGAAGAAATAGCCTTTTTTACTACCTGATTTTCTCACTTCTCTCGTTTCACTATGCTCTTCATTTAAATTTGGTCCGTCGTAATATCCCATGTTTTATTTCCCCTCTCTGGTGAATTCGTATTTTCAGTATAGTCACGTTTTGTGTCCTTCTTGTGAACTCATCGTGAAATCCAATTAAAAAAATACTCCTATCTAACATTGTAGACAAGAAAAGTATTTTTTGTACATTCTACCTTCAAAAGAGAGTATAAAATCGCCATTTTCCTAGGCTAAATTACACAAATCGTTCTAGATTATTCTTCAAATTTATAACCAACTCGAATAACAGTACCGATATGCTTCGCTTTATCTCCTAACTTATTTCGAAGTTTTTTAATATGGGTATCAACCGTTCGGTCATCACCGTAATAGTCATATCCCCATAACTGGTCTAATAAATGTTGACGTGATAAAACGATTCCTTTGTTCTCCATTAAATAAACAAGAAGTTCAAATTCTTTATGTGTCAATATAATTTCTTCTCCATCTACTAAAACAGTTCTAGATAGACGATTCACTTCAATTCCAGCTAAAGACATAGCATTTTCTTCCGCTACACCTACCGCACCATCCGCACGTTTCAATAACGTCTTTGCACGAGCTACTAACACTTTCGGGCTAAATGGTTTCGTTACATACTCGTCTGCACCTAATTCGAAACCTAGCAATGTATCATCCTCATCCGAACGCGCTGTCAACATAATAATTGGTACTGCTGATTCTTTTCTAATTCGTCTACAAACAGACCATCCATCTATTTCCGGTAACATAATATCTAACATAATTAAATCAATTTCATGCTCTGCAAATAACTCTAACGCTTTTTTCCCATCTTCTGCTTCGATTACTTCAAAGCCTTCATTACGAAAATAATCACTAACAATTTCACGTAATCTTCTTTCATCTTCAACAAGCAATACTGTTTTATTCATATAATCTATCCCGCCTTTTTACTCTTTCAATCGAATAATACGTTGATTGGAGCTTCCGCGAAATGGAAGTGTTAAATCTTTTTTCTCAATTTCATACCTTCCATCGACTAAAACATCCCCATAATGTAACAACTCTATCATATCATTATTTTGAGAACTCTGTATCTCTTCTAACGTATAACCTGTATACATCCATAGGTTTTTTTTCAAATCTTTCACGATTTTTGCTACCTTTTTCACTTCAGCAGCTTGAAAAAATGGATCTCCACCTGAAAATGTTACATCAGTTAATGGATTACTTGCAATCTCTTTCACAATTTCTTCTACTGTCATTTCCGTTCCGTTGCAAATATTCCACGATTTTGGATTGTGGCAACCGACACAACGATGCGGACAGCCCGCAAAAAACACGACTGTCCGCAATCCTTCTCCATCTACTACACTATCATGAATAATATTCATCACTTTCATTTATGTTTCACCCGATCTATCTCTTCACTACGTTTCGCACTATTCCACTTCGACATATCTCCTACAAGATAGCCTGTTATACGGCGAATTCTTTCTATATTAGCCTCATCTTCATTCCCGCAACTTGGACATTCATTTCCAATAACCCCGTGATAACTACAGCACTTACAACGGTCAACAGGATGATTAATTGAACCGTATCCAACGCCATGTTCTGCCATGGCTTGTACAATTTGTTTTAATGCCTTTTTGTTATGCATCGCTGCTCCGTCTAGTTCAATATACGTAATGTGTCCTCCATTACAGAGAGCATGAAACGGGCCTTCTAAACGGATTTTATTTATCGCTTGAATGTTATAATAAACTGGAATATGGAATGAATTCGTATAGTAATTATGGTTCGTTATACCGCTAATCACGCCAAATTCTTCTCTATCTTTTTTCACAAACTTTCCTGATAATCCTTCTGCTGGAGTTGCAATTATTGAGAAATTCAGTTGATGTTCTTCTGTCGCTTTATCCATTCTATCTCTCATAAAGGAAATAATTTCATACCCAAGTTTCCATGATTCTTCATCTTCTCCATGATGCTTTCCTGTTAAAGCTACTAAACATTCCGCAAGACCGATAAAACCAACACTTAACGTCCCTTGTTTTAAAATCGAAGCTACGGAGTCTTCAGGCTGCAATGCTTCTCCACCACGCCATACACCTTGTGAATATAAAAACTGAAAATCTCTTGCTCGCTTCGTACATTGATACGCAAATCTTTCTAATAACTGCTTAATTCCTAAATCTAAATAGTAGTTTAGCGCTTCAAAAAATGCTTCTTTTGAACCACTAATTAACGCTAATTTCACTAAATTGATAGACGTAAATGATAAATTCCCTCTACCAATCGCTGTTTCTTCTCCATGTATATTAGACATAGCACGGGTACGACATCCCATGTAACATACTTCACTTTCTGGTCTTCCATCATAATGCACTGCATTAAACGGAGCATCTAAAAATGAAAAGTTAGGGAATAATCGCTCTGCAGTTGTCTCTAATGCTAATTCAAATAAATCGTAATTCGGATCACTTTCTTCAAAATTCACACCTTTTTTCATCTTGAAAATTTGAATCGGAAAAATTGGTGTCTCTCCTTTACCAAGTCCAGCTTGTGTTGCTTTTAATAGTTGTTTAATTAACATTCTTCCTTCTTTTGATGTATCTGTTCCGTAATTAATAGAAATAAACGGTACTTGTCCTCCGCCCCTACTATGCATACTATTCGAATTATGAACGAAAGCCTCACACGCTTGATACGTATCATTTTCCGTTTCTTTCCATGCAAATTCTTCTATTTGTTCTTTCGTAAGCGGATATGATTGTAATCGTATTTTATGTCTCTCAATTGTTTTTCGTACATAAGGTGCTAAATCAATATCAAAGAGTGCAAACGATTGACCGCCATGCTGCATATTTTGATTCGCTTGAAAAATAATAGACGAAAGAGCCAATGCACTTTTAATGTCTTGTGGTTGTCTCATATGTCCATGTCCAGTATGAAAACCGTTAGCAAGCATTTGCGCTAACGGAATTTGCGAACAAGTCGTCGTTCCTGTCGCATAAAAATCTAAATCATGTGGATATAATATATTTTCATTTATCGCTTTTTTCACTTGATCTGACAATAAATTCTCAACAGCATAATATTTTGCACTCTCAGATGCGAACGTTCCCATTACACCCATTGGAGAGCGGCCGTCTACATTTGCATTTTCTTGCATTAAATCTTGTTCATTGCCGTGGACTATCGTCTCGAACACTTTCATTAATTCTTCTCCACGTATATTATTTTGTAACATTTATAACCCTCCACCAATATGTTGTTGTCTTTTGATTAAAATGTTACTACATATAGTCTTGCTGTTTCTGTGAGAAATGTAACATTACTGTGAAATTTTTTTCACGAAATAATGAATTTTTCATTTACAAAAAAGAAATGTGCTCTTTACAAATGTATGGTACAATATACGGGAAAAACTCTTTTTACCCTTTATCAACACATTTGAATAAAGGAGACTGAACTTATGGTTACTACATATCTTTTATTTATCGTTGCCTACTTGCTTGGCTCGATTCCATTTGCACTAGTTGTTGGAAAAATTGGCTACGGAATCGATATTCGTGAGCACGGGAGCGGTAATCTAGGCGGAACAAACACATTCCGTACATTAGGGAAAAAAGCAGGTTTTACCGTTACAATTGCTGACATTTTAAAAGGGACATTAGCAACAAGTCTACCAATGATTTTCGGATTAGATATTCACCCCCTATGGTTCGGATTAGCGGCTGTTCTTGGACATGTCTACCCGATCTTCGCGAAATTCCGTGGTGGTAAAGCAGTTGCAACTTCTGCTGGGGTGCTATTATGCTATTCACCAGTTGTTTTTGCAATATTGGCTGTTGTATTTTTCACCCTTTTATTTACAACAAGATACGTATCACTTTCTTCTATGGTAACAGCAGTTGTTGCTGTTATTGCATCCATTGTTAGCGGGGATAAAATCTTCATTATTGCGATGTGTTTATTAGCAGGTATGGTTATTTATAAACACCGTGCAAATATCGGACGAATTATAAATAAAACTGAACCAAAAGCAAACTTTTCAAAAAAGCAAAAATAAGATCGTAACCCACATAACGCAAAAAGAAAACGTGAAGCATATTAATAGCGTCTTTTTGCGTTATTTTTTATACTAAAGAAAAAGCAACATAACTTGGAGGAACTATACATGAATCTTTCCGTAACAAAAGAAGCAGCACAATGGTATAAAACTGAATTAAACTTACAATCAAATGAAACACTACGCTTTTTCGTACAATACGGTGGTTGTAGTACTGTGCAAAAAGGACTTTCTTTAGGTATTCGTAAAGATGATCCTGCACACCCTGCTGTTCAAATTCAAGAAGAAGGTATTAACTTCTTTATTGAAGGCGATGATGAATGGTTCTTCGATGGACATAATTTATCTGTTACACTTAATGAAGGTGACGACTTCCCACAATTTAATTATGAAAAATAAAAAAGCGCGGCTTCTGCCACGCTTTTTTATTTTTTCTTAATTTCCTCATATTTCGCATACCACTCAGGATATAACTTTTTAAATGATACAGGGCGGAATCCTTCTTTTTTCGCACAAATATTCGTCGTACTTGCAGTAATACAAAGATCACCATCACCATTATATATTTCATATCCATATACAACGCGAAGCGGGCTCACAGTATCTACCCATGTTTTTACGATTGCCTTTTCTCCATAACGCATCGCTTTACGATATGAAATTTGTAAATCTAACACAGGAGAAATAATTCCTTCTTTCTCCATTTCAACATATGAAAAACCTAAATCTTGTATAAGTTTCGTGCGACCTAACTCAAGCCACACTAAGTAGTTTGAATGGTAAACAACACCCATTTGATCTGTTTCCGCATAACGGATTTCAACTTCATGTTCTGCTACAAACATATGTATTCGCCTTCTTTCACTTCTGCTACCTTGCATACATTTAATCATAATACAGTAACATCAAAAATAAAATAAAAACAGTGAATCTTTTACTGAAAGGAGCCAGCATATGATTCAAATTGTAACTGTTCGTAGTGGTGATAGCGTATATAGCTTGGCATCAAAATATGGATCAACACCTGACGAAATAGTAAAAGACAATGGACTAAATCCAGCTGAAACGCTCGTTGTTGGTCAGGCACTTATCGTTAATACGAAAGGAAATAATTATTATGTACAGCCTGGTGACAGCCTATATCGAATTTCTCAAACATATAATGTCCCCCTCGCTAGTTTAGCTAAAGTTAATAATTTATCTTTAAAATCTATTCTCCATGTCGGACAACAATTATATGTACCAAAAGGCACAAAACGAGCTGTAGAATCCATCGCTTATTTACAACCTTCAACTATACCGATTAAAGAGAGTTTAGTTAATGCGACACGCGCCATCAATCCATTTTTAACATACTTAGCCTATTTTAGTTTTGAGGCAAAAAGAGATGGCACATTAAAAGAACCTACTGAAACAGCTAAAATTGCTAATATTGCAACGCAAGGTAAAACAATCCCTATGCTCGTTATTACAAATATTGAAAATGGTAATTTCAGTGCCGATCTAACATCAGTTATTTTACGCGACGCAACGATTCAAAACAAATTTATTACTAACATTTTGCAAACAGCTCAAAAATATGGCATGCGAGACATTCATTTCGATTTCGAGAGTGTAGCACCTGAAGACCGCGAGGCGTATAATCGCTTTTTACGAAATGTAAAAACACGCTTACCTAGCGGGTACACATTGAGCACAACTCTCGTACCGAAAACAAGTTCAAATCAAAAGGGAAAATTTTTCGAAGCTCACGATTATAAAGCGCAAGGGCAAATTGTTGATTTCGTCGTCATTATGACATATGACTGGGGATGGCAAGGCGGTCCACCGATGGCGATTTCTCCTATCGGTCCAGTGAAAGAAGTACTTCAATATGCAAAATCTCAAATGCCTCCACAAAAAATTATGATGGGGCAAAATTTATACGGGTTTGATTGGAAGCTTCCATTTAAACAAGGAAATCCACCCGCAAAAGCAATTAGCTCTGTCGCAGCTGTTGCACTAGCTCGTAAATATAATGTTCCTATTCGTTATGATTTCACAGCCCAAGCTCCTCATTTTAATTATTTTGATGAAAACGGCGTGCAACACGAAGTTTGGTTTGAAGATTCACGGTCTGTTCAAAGTAAATTCAATTTAATGAAAGAACAAGGTATAGGTGGTATTAGTTACTGGAAAATCGGTTTACCATTCCCGCAAAATTGGCGTTTACTCGTTGAAAATTTCACGATTACGAAAAAGGGCTGACAAAAGTCAGCCCTTTTTTTCATATTACTGCTAAAAACTCATCTTTCATTTCCTCACAAAAAAGAAGAATGATAACATTCTCCTTTTTAACCGTTATCAACAATCGGTTGTTTACCTGTTTGATCTTGCATTTGCTTTCCTTTATTTCCACCAGCTTTTTTCGATTGTGTTCCAATATGATTTGGTGCAAAGTCTTTTGAATTTTTTTTCGGATTACCCATTACTATCGCCTCCTTAACACTAGTATCGTACTAGTGTTAAGAATTATTCAGCTTGCTTAAAAAGTTTCATTTCATAACGTTTTTCAATGCGCTCTTCAATGCGATCAATTGCATCACGATCGCTTAATAATTGTTGTTTATTTTCATTTACAAGTTCTTCAAACGATTTACGGCGACTTCTTCTCATGTTGTTCACCCTCTCTCCTTCGCTTTCTTATTACATAGTATGAGCAAACGAAAAACTCTTTAATCAGATTTGTAAGAAAATTTTATGTTTTAGTACTCCTAAAAAAACTCCGTGTACAATATATTGTACACGGAGTTTTTTATACCATAATATTTAAATACTCTTTCAACTTTTCATCTGCATTCATTTCATTTTCTTTATAATCATGAAGCGCCTGTAACACAAAATCATACTGTTCTAAAATATAACTTTCTAATTTCATAACATCCTCTAAGCTATTAAGCATAATTCTCGTATTACCAACTTCACTTTTTAACGCTGGTTCACATTTTAAGCTTGTACATATTTCTTTCACATCATCTTCTAATATCTCTGTTAATATATATTTCTTTCGCCCTTTTACCTTTACTCTCATAACTGGATAAAAAGCTTTTATATCTAAATAACTTCCTACATTCATACAACGTAGCCATTCTACATTACGTTTATTACGTGCAAGCATTTCTTTCACCGCTTCGTATACTACGATTTCATCAAGTGAGACCTTATTTACTTTTCTCTGTCCTTCTTCTTCAATAGCTGCACACTTTTGATAAACAGCAGCACACGTAATGCAATCGTCAAATGCATTATGAGAGCTTAAACGAATTCCAAGCATTCGCTTTAACGTTTCAAGTTTATGATTAGGCGCATGCTTCATGTATTTCTTCGCTAAAAATACAGTATCAATTACTTTATTTTTAGGTTCAGGTAGCCCTAGCATATTTACATTACTTTTCAAAAAGCGCATATCAAAAGAAGCATTATGGGCCACAATAACATTTGTATGTAAAAATGCTAAAAATAAAGGTAATACCTCTTCAATCATCGGTGCATCTGAAACACGATAATTGGTAATACCGGTTAAACTCGTTATTCGGTCCGGAATTGGCCGCTCTGGATTCACGTATGAAACAAATTGATCTACCAGTTCATGATTACGATATTTCACCGCTGCAACTTGAATAATTTTATCATTATAAGGGTTAAATCCTGTTGTTTCAAAATCAATTACAACATAATCTAACGGTAAGGATACATTCCCCACTCCATACACTCCTTTATCTCTAAACGATTATATTTCTTACATCATATCATGAAGTTATTACTACTTGAAAAAGAAAAGGCAGAAATGGGAACTCTCCACCTCTACCTTTTCACCATTATTTTAATTTAGCAACCCTTTTCTCCATCTCTTTTTGCGTCATCGGCCCAATAAACTTATCTTGAATGACACCTTTTGTATCTATAAAATACGAAGTTGGAATCGTAATTACTTTATACGCTGTTGTCACATCAATGTTCTTGTCCAATAAAATAGGAAAAGTAATTCCTTTTTCTTTAGCAAAATTGCTTACCTTTTCTTCCCCCCCACCTTTTTCTGAAGGCGTATAGTTGATTGCTAAAATTTCTACGTTTTCTTTATGTTCTTTATAGAAAGCCTCCATATCCGGCATTTCTTGTTGGCAAGGTCCACACCACGTTGCCCAAAAGTTTAAAATCACTTTCTTTCCTTTTAAATCTGATAGCTTTACATTCGTTCCATCTAACTTCGTTAATTCGAAGTCTGGCGCACTCTTCCCTATTTCAATACCATTCCTTGCGATAATCTCTTTCATCGCAGCTTCACTTTTTTCTTGCTTCACTTTTACCGCCTGCTCTTTATTACCAAACTGTTCATAAGCTGCGTATCCCGCTAAACAAAGTAACACTACAATAATCGTAAGCTTCCGCCACATTTTATATCACCCTAACGTATTATCTTCTTTTAACACATTCATCAAAATACTATATACCTTATTTTAGCTTATACGGACAAGCTTGGAAATATTCAGAGTCGAAATAATTAGAATATTCTTATTTAAAGTCTAATTTTTTCCTTTTTATCATATAATTAGAAAAACAGATGAAGTGTTGTTTATCTTCTTATGGGCCCATTCACCTTTTTACTTTCGTACTTATATAAACTTCAACAAAAGGGGGATTTTTTATGAATTCATTCGAAAAAATAACATTATATATTCTTAGTTTTCTTTTATACCCAATCGGTATTATTACATGGATCATTTCACTCTTTAGTAACGATCTTGAAAAAAAGAACATAGGGCGTATTTGTCTTTACATCTCTCTAGTCTCATTCGTCCTTTTCTTAATCCTTGGAATTGCAACTTTCCTTATGACTGCTACCTTTAACGTAGATCTAAATCATTCAGAATCTATCCAATATCAAATAAATGATGTTGAATAAAGATAAGGTCACTGCTCTTATCTTTATTCACATCTCTTTCAAAATGAATGACTATTTATTAATTCTTCAGGACTTCCACATGCAACAATACTTCCTTCTCTCATTATGACAACACGATCCGCTAGTATCACTTTCTCTACATCATGTGTTGCCACAATTCTCGTTACATCTCTTCCTAGTCCTTCAATCATATTCCAAACAGTTTCTTGATTACTCGGATCTAACCCCGCAGTCGGTTCATCTAAAATAATAAGATTCGGATTTGAACCAATTGCTCGTAATAATGCAAGACGTTTTCTTTCTCCTCCCGAAAGCTCTTCTCCACTTTTATGTAGTACAGTTTGAATCCCCTTAGGTAAATCTCTAATTATCGGCTTCATATTTATAAGGTCAATATTTTTTTCTAATTCGTTTTCTAAATACTCCTCCCGGAAATACATATTCTCTTTTACTGTCGTCCGAAAGAAACGAGGTTCTTGCCACACTGTAGTCATTCGAGCCTTTTGACCATAATAAACAACACTACCGTTAGATGGTTTATACAAACCTGTCATTAATTTTAAAAGTGCTGTTTTTCCTGCACCACTTTCTCCGACAATGATAACGAATTCACCAGGATTAATTTGCAAATCAATATTATTAATTCTACATTTCTCTTCTTCACTCTCCTGAAATGAAACATTTGTTATTATCATCCCCATCGCTCTTTCTACATTACTATCTGCCACTCTTTTATCTAAAAAGGAAAAAACTCTATTTGCCGAAGCGACTGCAACTTGTGTCATCATTAATAAATCGCCCACGTAACGGACTGGGAAAAAGAGCATTTCAATTGTAGCTAACACTGCAACAAGTGAACCAACTTCCATTTCCCCTTTCATTATTTTTTGTGCGCCTACAATGAGAACAACGATATATGCTCCTGTTTCAATCACTGTTCCAACTACTCCAATGCAATGTTGCATCATCGTCTTCTTTACTTCCGATTTATAAGATTGTGCCGTTACTCCTTTAAATAAGCGAATGGCCCATTTTTCTTTTTGTACACTACGTAAATCTTGTATACCCTTTACAAACTGTGACACCATCTCTACAACACTCGATTGATTTTTTTGAGCAATGCTTGCAATATCCCTTACCTTTTCTCCCATCAGTATTGGAACAATTGCACTGAAAAATAAAAACGGAGTTACCCACAATATAAACTGTATATCTATATGTTGTAGTGCTATGAAAGCTCCAATAAATTGGGCAATAGCGTGTATATACTCTATTAATATAGAACCATATAATCTGACCCAGTTCGGAATATCAGATACGACCAAAGTTTCTAACTCCCCTTGCTTAATCTTCTCACTCTCTTCAAACGGTAATGAGAAATAGTGACGCAATAATTCTATACGTTTCGTTTGTAATATACGTTGACTGGCTTTTGAGCTTATATAACCAAATAAAAGATTGTTCGTCCACATTAAAAAGCGAATACCCGCAAACAAAGCTATATATAAATACGCACCTTTTAGCTCCCTTTGAATAAGATTGTCTACAATTAATCCCATGAAAATTGGGCGTGATAAATTTAAAATGGCAGCAATTATCCCACTACATACAGCTGCCATTACTAATATTTTCTCTTTTCGTAACGGCCACAATATTCTTTTATATTCTTTCATGACGTTCCCTCCACTTTTCGTAGTAAAAAGAAAGGGATGAAACCATATGGTTTCATCCCTTTCCATAAAATAAGGAAGCTAACTATTGTTAGCTTCCTTATTTTTCATTTCAATTATTTAGTTTGACACTTTTGACTCTTCGATTTTCTCACGAAGAACCATTTGCAGAATACCACCGTGACGGTAGTAGTCAATTTCTACTTCACTATCGAAACGAGCTACTACTTCAAATTGTTTTTCGTTGCCATCTAAATCGGTTGCAACTACTTTTACAAGATCGCGTGGTCTAACTGTTTTGTCGATTTGAATTTCAAATGACTCGTTACCAACAAGACCTAATGTTTCAGCGCTTTCGCCATCTTTAAATTGAAGTGGTAATACGCCCATTAACACTAAGTTACTGCGGTGAATACGTTCGAAGCTTTCTGCGATTACTGCTTTAATACCTAATAAGTTAGTACCTTTCGCAGCCCAGTCACGTGAACTTCCCATACCGTAATCTTTACCAGCAACAACTAGAAGACCAGTTCCATCTTCTTTATATTTCATAGCAGCATCATAGATAGATGTTACTTCACCAGTTGGCCAATATGTTGTATATCCGCCCTCTGTTCCTGGTGCGATTTGGTTTTTAATACGGATGTTTGCAAATGTACCACGCATCATAACTTCATGGTTACCACGACGAGAACCGTAAGAGTTAAAGTCAACTGGTTGTACGCCGTTTTCTAATAAGTAGCGTCCAGCTGGTGTGTGCTTACCAATTGAACCTGCTGGTGAAATGTGGTCTGTCGTTACAGAATCACCAAATTTACCAACTATGCGTAAACCTGATAACGTTTCAACTTCACCTGGCTCTTTAGATAATCCTTCAAAGAATGGTGGGTTTTGAATGTATGTTGAATCATTATCCCAAGTATATAAAGCTTCGTTTGAAGTTTGGATTTCATTCCAACGCTCATTGCTATTAAATACTTGTGCATATTCTTTCTTGAATAGTTCAGATGTAACAACGCTTTGAACTACATCTTCAATTTCTTTAGCTGATGGCCAAATATCGTTGAAGTAAACAGCCTTGCCATTTGCATCCTTACCGATTTCATCATTTTTCAGGTCAATATCAACAGTACCTGCAAGTGCATATGCCACAACAAGTGGTGGTGATGCTAAGTAGTTTGCTTTTACAAGAGGATGAATACGACCTTCAAAGTTACGGTTACCAGATAAAACAGATGTTACTAATAAGTCGTTTGCTGCGATTGCTTCTTCTAATTCTGGCGCTAATGGACCAGAGTTACCGATACAAGTCGTACAGCCGTAACCAACTGTTTGGAAACCTAATTGATCTAAATATGTTGTTAAACCAGACTTATCTAAGTACTCTGTAACAACTTTAGATCCTGGTGCTAATGATGTTTTTACGTACTCAGGTACTACAAGTCCTTTTTCAATTGCTTTCTTCGCAACTAGACCTGCCCCAATTAATACGTATGGGTTTGATGTATTTGTACAGCTTGTAATTGCAGCGATTGCAATTGCACCTGTTTTCATCGTTACTTCTTTATCTTCTAATGTAACCTTCACTTCTTTATCGAACTCTTGCTCATTAAATCCAAGTCCTTGTGTTCCAACTGGTGCTACAACAGCTTTGTGGAACGCATCTTTCATGTCTGAAAGTGGAATTAAATCTTGTGGGCGTTTCGGTCCAGAAAGGTTAGATTCAATTGTATTTAAATCAATTTCAACCAGATCAGTGTAGATTGGATCTTTACTGTCTGCTGTATAGAATAAACCGTTCGCTTTACAGTATTCTTCAACAACGCGAATTTGTTCTTCATCTCTACCTGTTAAACGTAAGTATTCTAATGAAATATCATCGATTGGGAAGAATCCACAAGTTGCGCCGTATTCTGGAGCCATATTTGAAATTGTTGCACGGTCAGCTAAAGGCATGCTCTTTAGTCCATTACCGAAGAACTCAACGAATTTACCAACTACACCTTTTTGACGTAATACTTGTGTTACTTTTAATGCAACGTCAGTTGCTGTAGTACCACTTGGAAGTGTACCAGTTAATTTCACACCGATTACTTCAGGTACTGGGAAGTATGAAGGCTGTCCAAGCATTCCTGCTTCTGCTTCAATACCACCAACGCCCCATCCAAGAACGCCGATACCGTTAATCATTGTTGTATGTGAGTCTGTTCCAACTAATGAATCTGGGTATGCAACTAAGTCACCTTCAGCATTTTTCACAGCATGAACAACTGGTGCTAAATATTCAAGGTTTACTTGGTGTACAATGCCAGTAGCTGGTGGAACTGCACGGTAGTTATCAAATGATTTTTGTGCCCAGCTTAAAAATTTATAACGTTCTTCATTACGTTTAAACTCTAAGTCCATGTTGAATGCAAGCGCGTCTGCCGTACCCGCTCTATCAACCTGTACAGAGTGGTCAATTACAAGGTCTACAGTAATTTCAGGATTAATTTTGTCAGGATCCCCACCCATGTCTGCCATTGCTTTACGAAGCGAAGCCAAATCAACAACAGCTGGAACACCAGTGAAATCTTGTAAAATTACACGAGATGGTTTAAATGGAACATCGATATCTTGCACATCTTTCGTTCCCCATTTCGCTAAATTTGTAACATGCTCTTCTGTGATTACACGTCCGTCTACTTGACGAAGTACTGATTCAAGTAAAACTTTCACGGAATATGGTAATTGAGATACGTTGCCAACCCCTGTATTTTCAAGCGCTTTCAAATCATAATAATGATACGTTTTTCCATCAACTTCAAAAGTTGCACGTGATTGAAATGGATTATGTTTGACCATTATGTTTCCCCCCTGTTAAACGTGACTAAGTTGTCTGAATATAAAATGTAGACAAACTTTTCAATACCTTACGATAATATCTTATTACAACTTTCTAAATAAGTAAATAATAAGAAACTTATAGATTATCATAAGTTTTCTTTATGTTTCTAAATTTGAATAGCTTTCATGCTCCTTATGAATACTATTATCATAAAGTAAAGTGCTCTATCAGCAGTTTACTTACAGTTCATACATACTATGAGCTGCTCATCATGCAACATACAAAAAATGTTATAGAGGTGAAATAAAATGGGTAAACGAAAAGCAAATCATACTATTTCAGGAATGAATGCTGCATCCGCACAAGGACAAGGTGCTGGTTATAACGAAGAATTTGCAAATGAGAATTTAACTCCTGCAGAGCGACAAAATAATAAGAAACGCAAAAAGAACCAGTAACGAAAAATCCCAAAAGGTCTATTTTCCTTTTGGGATTTTTTCTAATGTTTATAACGTAGTAATTCCGAAACCGTTACAAATCGATAGCCCTGCTTTTTCAGCTCAGGCAAAATTTTTGCTAGCGCTGCTACTGTTTGACTACGATCATTTCCACCATCATGTAACAATACAATATCGCCACTTTTAGCATTTTTCACTACATGATTGACAATGGATTCAACCCCTGGATTTGCCCAATCACGTGGGTCTTGATGCCACGACCATAGAACGGTTTGATAACCGGCTTCTTTAGCTGTTTTAAATACAGCATCGTTAATATATCCGCCTGGAGGACGGAATAGCAAAGGCTCTTTCACCCATTTTTCAAAATATTTCTTTCCATCCAGAATGTCATTTTTTAATTTTTCATCTGATGAGTTATTTGCATACAAATGATTCATCGTATGATTTCCAATTTCATGCCCATCTTTTAAAACTTGCTTTACTAAGTATGGATTACGCTGAACTCGAAATCCAATCATAAAAAATGTCGCTTCAGCCTTATATTGACGTAATAAATTTAAAACTTGTGGTGTATACGTTGGATCTGGTCCATCATCAAATGTAATTGCAATAATTTTTTCATTATTAGGTACTTCCCATGTTACATAACCGGTTGGTTCTAGCTCTTTTCTGAGCAACATTTTCGCTTCCACTTTTTCCACTTGAAATATATGTACTGCGCATAATAAAGAAAAAACGATTAAAAAAATCTTCTGTTTTAACATAACGTTCATGAAAGCAACAAGGTTGTCGAATACACAACAACCTTATTTACTTTTCTAATCGATCTACATTCTGCATAATATTTTGGAGATTATTTTCATATTGCTCAAGTTGTGGACGTTGTGTTTCTGAAGCTACCTCTAGTGCATTTTGAATTTGTTCATATGCTTCCTGAACCTCTTGGCGTAACTCTTTTAAATCATGACCGTAGTTAGGGTCATTTTTCACAATATTATTAAATGCATTTTCTGCTTGTGTAACTCCTTGCTGTGCCGCTTGAAAGGCTTGTTGCTTATCTTTATGATATGGCATTATATAATCCCCTTTCTATAATTGTTAGTCCCCTTTATCTTTACCTTTTTTTCTAAAAACATTCTCGTATAAAATCGTCAACTTCTCTCATTCTAAAAAGAAAGAGGAGGTGTCATATACAATGGGTAAAAACAATCGTGAATCTAAAGAAAAAAAAGGACAACCAGAACCATTAAGCGGATCTCATAAAGTGAAAAACCGTAACCATTCACGCCAAAAAAATCATGCACATCATGATATGTAATAAAAAACATTCACATACCGTGCACATTCAACATAAAATGTTTGTATTTCATCATTTATTCTTCACCTCTGTTTCATTCATGCATAACATGATATGAATTGATATTTTACGGAGGGTGTCTTACATGGGCAAGAAAAAGAAGAATTGTCTTTTTCATGTTGATGGTTTCGAAGAATGGATGGATCAATTTTGTTCCGATTCTTATAGTAACTTTAGCTTTCCAAATCAAATTTACATCGATCTTTGCGAAACCGAAGAAGAATATATTTTGGAAACAGATGTACAAAATGTCACGGAACAAAATGTACTCATTAAAAAGTTAGAGACAGGCCTAGCTATATGCATACTTCATAAAAACATTTCCTTGCAACGAACAATCCCTTTACCTACTACTATCATTTATAAAAAGATGCTAGCCTGCTTAGAAAACGGATTTTTAGCCATTCATATTTCCAAAAATGAAGTTGCTGATAAGCATGAAAAGAAAGTTCTTTTTTCAAATTAAGAGTTAATATAATACAAACTGAGCCCCAGTTGGTTACTGGGGCTTATGTTATTTCGCATGCATTCCTATATTAGAATTTCTATCATATCTTTTTTTCGATAAACCTTTTGTAACTAAAAGCACAGGAAATGCCACAGTTGAAAATATAGCTAGTGCTGAAAATACTACAAACCCATTTTGGTAGCCGTAGTAATCGAGAAGTACTCCTCCAAACCACGGACCTATTACTGCTCCAATTCCCGAAAAGCCCATCGCACCGAAGTATGTTCCTTTTAGATGCGCAACAGCAATATCATCAATAAATACATCCGTCATCGAAAACATTAAGACTTCTCCAATTGTAAAAATAATTGTACAAACGGCAGCACCTAGCATAGATTCTACTATTCCAAAGCCAAATAATCCCCCGCTCACAAATAAAGTCCCAACCATAATTGATGTTAACGGTGTATACTTTTTGCACATTTGAATAACAGGGTATTGGATAATCACTACAACAATTGCATTTAAAGCGAGCATATATGAGAATAGCTTCACTCCATCCTCAAATATATGTGCATTTGCAAAATATTGAGATACTGTGGTCGTTAAATGTGAAAAACCACAATTACTCAAAATAATACCGACTAAAGCAACTAAAAATACTATATCTTTTCGCAATATACGCATTGCATTTAGCATTGTAACAGGTTTTTCTTTATTCACTTTCTTTTTTTCTATTGGATACTTCTTAAATTGGAACGCTAATATAGCTGTATATAAAATATATACCCCAGCTGCTACTAAAAAAGGAATTGTAGATTTTGCGCTTCCGATTTGTAATCCGACAAGTGGGCCAATCGCTACTCCAACATTGATTGCACCATAACGCAAATTATATACGAGTAAACGATACTCTGGTTTCGTTAAATCTGATAATAATGCTCTTGATGTTGGCTCAAAAAACGACCTACATAATCCATTTAAAGCGTTTAATAAAAAGAAACTTAAAACATGATCCGCAAGTGAAAAACCTATAAACACAAAAATCCAAACGATCATGGACCAGAGCATAATCGTTTTCCGGCCAAATCGATCTGATAAATTCCCTCCGATAAAACTAGCAAAAACACCTACAAGTGCACTCGTTCCAATAATAGCACCAGTCATTCCAGCTGATACACCTTTAACAGTCGTTAAATAAATCGCTAAAAAAGGGATACTCATTGAAGTTGCAAACCTAGCAAACAATGTCCCTAAAATAATACTCATTCCAAGCGGATGAATATGCTGTAACTTCCCCTTCATCGTTAAACCTACTCTCTCTATTTTCACAAAAAAAAGAAAGCAAAGGATCTGCTTTCTTTTCCTTTTTCTATACTTGAGCTGTTGATACCCGAGTTGTTCTCGTTATGTCCATATCAATTCCATATGTGAACTGTAATTCTTTACACACATCTTTAATTAAGATTGCAACATTATACTTTTCATTAAATTGTAAAACTATGTTTTCTACTTCTTCATATGTATACTTATATTCCCCTGTAATGACACTTTTTAGATCAAAGCATTCGTTAATACAAAGTTGTACAAGTAGCTGATCATATTTCTCTATTACATCTTCTTTCTTCCAAAGTAACTCTTTTACATATAATCGATCAAACTTCACACTTTCTCGATTACAATCCGTTAAAATCCGGGTCATTTCGTTTAATTCTCGATATAATTCGGAAATATTTCTACTTAAACTAAGCAGTTTATCTACGCCGTTTTCATATAACATATTTATTCCACCCCCGCATTTTCTTTCCCTTATTATAGCAAGAAAATTCTAAAAATAGTTTCTTTCTTCTGAAATATTAGGAAACTAATTTCAATTGCATTACAATGAAACTAGTTAATGCGAGAGGAGAAAGAAAATTGGAGCACAAATTATATTACACTGACGCTTATAAGCAAGACTTTACTACTAAAATTATAAAGCAAGATTATGATAAAGACGGTAACTTATACGTTGTTTTGAATGAAACAGCATTTTATCCGACAGGTGGCGGACAACCATATGATACTGGTACATTAAATGATATCAATGTAATCAATGTAGAAGAGATAAACGGAGAAATTCGTCACTACATTGCAGAACAATTACATACAGAAGACGTAGAAGGTAAAATCAATTGGGAGCGCCGTTTTGATCATATGCAACAACATGCAGCTCAGCACATTTTATCTGCTGCTTTTTGGGACCATTTTAACATGCCTACAATTGGATTCCATCTTGGTAAAGAAACAGTAACAATTGATTTAGAAACAGAAAATCTTCATGCAGAAACGGTTGAAAAAGCAATACAAATTGCAAACAAAATTGTTTTTGAAAACCATCCAATCCGCATCCAGTGGATGGACTTAGAAGAAGCGAAAACGTTGCCCCTTCGTAAAGAACCGACTATGACAGAAAATATACGGGTTGTTATTATCGAAAACTTTGACTACAACGGCTGTGGTGGAACGCATCCGAAACGAACTGGTGAAGTTGGTCCTATTCAAGTACTAGGATGGGAGCGCAATAAAGGTGGTATACGCTTAACGTTTATCGCTGGTTGGCGTACACTTAAATTAATGGGACAACAGCAACAAATTATGAAAGATGTTTCTAAACAATTAAACAGTAGCGAAAATGATATTCCAGCAAAAGTGGCGCAACTGCTTACTTCTCAAAAAGAAAACGAAAAAACAATACAAACAATGAATGAAAAATTATTATTTGCAGAGGCAAATGAACTACTTCTACAACCTATAAAAATTCATGCCGGCATACTTATTTCTAAAGTATTTACAAATCGTTCTATGCAAGAAATCGCAAAACTTTCCGCTATTATTACAGAACAACAAGAGCATGCAATTACGTATTTCGTCATCGAAAATGATGACAAACTACAATGTATTCTCGCTTGCGGAAAATCAGTATCACTCGATATGAATGCTCTTTTAAAAGACGCTCTTCCTACAATCGAAGGAAAAGGTGGCGGAAATAAGAAGAGTGCTCGCGGTGGCGGGAAAGCAATTATGAGCGGAGATGAATTTTTAAATCAGCTTGTTTCTTCTTTACAGTCGGCGGTGTAAAGCATTTTTAGTAAGGATAGCTAACAGCTATCCTTACTCTATACTTACAAACCAATATTTTGTTTCAATCCTTGGTAACTCCCTGCATTTGAAAAACCTTCACTTATAAGAGTTATAAAAGTTTCTGAAAAACCATAATGACTTATATCTTTAATCGGCACCATTTGCACATCATGAATTGGATTATGATCAAATTCATTTGAGGGTAACGTAATTTCCCCTGTAATCTTTTCAAGTAGAAATGTAATATGTAGTAAAGATGGACTGGCATCCGGTTTATCACAAACATAGAGTAGCTTCTTAATTTTAACTTCTAATCCCGTTTCTTCTCTCATTTCTCTAATCATCGCCTCTTCTAACATTTCACCATTCTCCACTCTTCCTCCAGGTAAAGACCAATTTCGATTAGCCACTTTTTGCTTTACTAGCAATACCTTTTCATCTTCAATTAAAATTCCTGTAACACGAACTTGCATTACATTTTCCATATGCAATCTCCTCTTCCCATTATATTTACAAATTAACCCTTCCATAAAAAGAACATACGTTTTATAATTGAAGAAAATTATGGAAGAAAGTAGTTGTTACATTCATGCGTCCACCTTTAACAAAGTCTATATCACTTGAAGATTTCCAAAACTATTATTGGTTAAAAGCAGAACTCCAAACATTTTGTCGTGAACATGGGTTGCCAGCTAGTGGCTCTAAGATCGAAATAACCGAGCGTATCTCACATTATTTAACTACTGGTAAAATATTGAAAAACAGCTCTGTTCAAAAGGTGAGTAAAGCTTCCCTATCCTATAAAGACCTTTCTCTTCAAACGATTATTACTAACAATCACCGCTGTAGCGAAGATGTTCGTGCTTTTTTCAAAGAAAAAATCGGAACAAACTTCCGCTTTACAGTAGCTCTTCAAAAATTTTTCAAAGAGAATGTTGGAAAAACATATGAAGACGCGATAGCTTTTTGGCATGAAGAAAACGAACGAAAAAAAGACCCTACATACAAAACAACTATCGGTACACAATTTGAATACAATCGCTTTACTCGTGACTTTTTCGAAGATCCAAATAATAAAGGGAAAGCAAAAGCTGATGCGATTGCTGCTTGGAACGAAATGAAAGCGAAGCCTGGTAGCAATATTTATGTTCCTCAAAAAGTAGAAAACTAGTTACTTCGCTAGTCTTCTACTTTCTCAAATAATAGCGCAATCCCTATCCCGCCTCCAATTCCTAATGTAGCAATTCCATATTTCATAGACTCTCTTTGTGCCTGATAAAACAAACGTGTTACAAGCATAGCACCAGATGCACCGTACGGATGACCGAGCGCAATTGCTCCACCATTTACATTTACTTTTTCGTACGGAATTTGTAACTCTTTTGCGCAAGCAACAACTTTTGAGGCGAATGCTTCATTTATTTCAAAATAATCGATGTCCTCTACTTTTACATTCATTTCGTTTAATAATTTGTTCACCGCAAATATCGGACCAGTCCCTGGAAGCTTGGGATCCACTCCCACTACAGCACTACGAACGAAACGAAGGACAGGTTTATAACCTAACTTTCGGGCTTGTCCCTCTTCCATTACAAGAACAGCACATGCCCCATCATTTACACCACATGAATTACCTGCCGTCACTGTTCCATTTTGTAAAAATGCGGGCTTTGTTCTTTTAATGATTCGTTCATAATTCATTTCTGGCTTTATAGATTCATCTAATAATCCATTAAAAGAAAATATTTCATCATGTATATATCCTTTTTCTAACGCTTGCAGTGTCCGCTTATAACTAAGACAAGCATACTCGTCTTGCATTTCTCTCGTTATATTATAACGCTCCGCAACATATTCAGCCGCTACTCCCATGTCAGGATCACCAATTGTTTCAGGTGAAAATCGTGCTCTTTTTTGAAAAGGTGACGTACTTGTACTCTCTACTCCCCCGGCGATATAACACTTACCTGCCCCGCCTTGAATGAGATGACACGCAGTTCGAATTGCTTCTAAACCAGCACCACATTGCCGATCAATCGTTACACCAGGAATATGATAGCCAAGTCCCGCCTCTAAAGCAGATAGTCTCGCAACATTCCCTCCTGGCCCAACAACATTACCTAATATGACATCATCTATTTCCCTCTCAATCCCTTTACTTAAAAACGTAAGAAGCGGCGTTGTTAATTGCTGAACTTCATACTCTTTTAACATCCCATTCTTCTTACCAATAGGTGTTCTTTTCGCCTCTACAATGACTGCTCTATTCATATATTTTCTCCCGGTTTTCAATCATACTTTTTGCTTCCATACGAGCGATTTTCCCACTATTTGTATAAGGTATTCCATCTACAAAATGCCATTCTTTCGGTATTTTAAAAGAGGATAATCTCTGTAAGCAAAAACTCTTTAATTGTTGTTTCGTAGCACTTCCTTTTACGATCGCGACGGGCTTTTCACCCCAGTAACTATCTTTCACACCAATTACAACTATTTCATCAACAGCTGGGTGTTCATGTAATACACTTTCTATTTCTTCTGGATAAATATTGATTCCTCCAAATAAAATCATATTCTTCTCTCTACCAACAATATATATAAAGCCTTCTTCATCTTCATAGCCTACATCTCGCACTGTCATCCAACCTTCTGCATTCAACTCCCGTGTTAAAACCCCATCTATTATGTATCCCATAAAAAACTGATCACTTTTCACATAAACAGTTCCTATTTCACCTTTTTGTACTTCTTCGCCTGCTTCATTACATATTCGAACTTGCACATTATGACAAGGTTTTCCCACTGAATTTGGCCTTCTTTCGCTTTCTGCATCGACTAGTGCTGTTACAAAACTTAACTCTGATGCACCATAAAATTCATATCTTTTCGCATAAGGAAATATATTCTTTATTTTTTCTTTCGCTTCAGCTTCCCATTTCGCTCCTGACGAAATAATTTTCACTTTATTTTCTATTAATCTACTTTCTTTATATAAAGATTCAAGCATTGTCGGAACTGTATACATAACTGATATATTTTCAGTTTCTAACTTATCTAATACTTGATTTGGAAAGAACTTTCTCATAATGTGCACTGTTTGTCCTACATATAATGCACTTATTGCCCCGTATAAGAAAAGAGAATGAACGAGCGTCCCAGCTATTAAAATCGAATCCTCCCTTTTCATATGAAAGTCATGTACATTACAATCAAAACTATGAACCCACGATTGTTGTGCACGTAAAAATGCTTTTGCTGTTCCTGTTGATCCTGATGTAAATCCAATATAAAAAGGAGCATGTTGTACACTTTCTACAGTGGAATATGTAGGAAGATATTTCTCTATCATTCTTTTCCACTCATCAATTTCAATTACTCTTCCTTCTTCATCCAATAGATCATTCACCTTATATCGTTCTGTCACAATCATATCCGGATTACTAATTTCAATTCTTTCTCTGAGCTCATCTTGTTTCCACTTTATATCTAACGGAACACAAACCCACCCGGCCATAGCGGCACCAGAAAATAGTTGTAAAAACTCTATACGATTTTCTAATAGGATTGCTATCGTTTTATTCTTCGATTTTTTTTCATTTAACCAGCTTGCTACTTTACAAACTGATTCAAACCACTCTTTATATGTTAAAACTCTATCATTTTCCTTTATCGCTATTTTATTTGGTTGTAAAGAGGCATGCTTTTTATATTCTTTTGTAATCCCCATATGAGACGTCCTTTCTTTACAATAATAATAAAAAGAAACACGCAATTAACGTGTTTCTTCCCTTTATCATCCCGCATTTGTATATTTTCCATTCTTTAAAGCGGGCGTAATAATATGTTTCAATGAACGATGTAATTTTGTTACGAGAACTGCCGCAATAATTGCTTTTATACAATCCCCTGGTAAAAACACAGCACTCACTTTCATTGTCTCCCATACAGAAACATCCATTAAGAACGCTTGTACAGTAATACCAAATACATAAACTACGAAAATACCACCAATTATATTAATACATAATACTTTTATAATAGAAACTTCACGTAAACGCTCAATTAAATAACCAATGACAAACGCTCCAATGATATAACCAAGTAAATATCCTGCACTTGGTCCAACAAATACACCTGGGCCACCGCGTCCACCAGCAAGTAATGGTGCTCCAACTCCTACAATAAGTAAGAAAATAAGCTGACTTATTGCACCTAGACGTGATCCTAACAGTCCACCAGCAAGCATAACACCGAGTGATTGTAATGTAATCGGAACTGGTGTAATAGCAAGAGCAATCGGAGGTATTAACCCTAACACTCCCATAATAGAACTAAATAAAGCGACAAAAACTAAGTTTTTTGTATTCATATTTGCTTCTCCTATTTGTAAACTTAAAATTTATTTTAGGTAACATATCACAAAAAATATATTATCTTTCCACTCCTCTTTTGTCAACTATTAATGTATTAGAGTTTACAAATAGAAGTTCACTTATTTCTCTCTATGCAAATGCTCCAGTTCTTTCCGAAGCGCCTGTTTTAAAAACTTCCCAACAGATGTTTTCGGTATTTCTTCCATAAAGACAATATCGTCTGGCAACCACCACTTCGCAAACTGTGGTTTTAAAAACTCATATATTTCTTCTTTTGTAACCGTACTATTTTTCTTTTGAACAACGCAGGCAATTGGTCGCTCTTGCCACTGAGGGTGAGGAACTGCAACGACAGCCGCTTCAAATATAGCATCATGTGCCATTAAAGCATTTTCAAGATCGACCGAAGAAATCCATTCTCCCCCGCTTTTAATAACATCCTTCGTACGGTCAACAATTTTCACGCAACCTTCCTCATCCACTGTGACAACATCACCAGTATATAACCATCCATCGCGAAAACCTTCGACAGTACGATCATCGTTATAATAGCTTTCAGCGATCCAAGGTGCTCGTAAACATAGTTCTCCCATCTCCGTACCGTCCCACTTCACTTCACCATTTGTACCGACTACTTTCATCTCTACACCAGGGACAAGATACCCTTGCTTCGATCTAATTTCTAATTGCTCTTCATACGATAATTCTGTTTCATAACTTTTTAAACGTGCAAGTGTTACGAGTGGGCTTGTTTCGGTCATACCATATGCATGGATGAAAGGAACATTGTGTTTCTGTTCAAATGCTTTAATAACACTTTTCGGTGCGGCTGCACCACCACATAGTATTCTCGTCATACTAGATAAATCATAACTATTATTTTCTAACTCTTGTAATACACCGAGCCAAATTGTCGGCACACCGGCAGCTAACGTCACTTTTTCAGATTGGATCATTTCTAATAAAATTTTCGGCGTAAACATCGGTCCTGGAAGAACTTGTTTTGATCCAAACCAAGTAGCAGCGAAAGGAAGTCCCCAAGCATTCACATGGAACATCGGTACAATTGCCATCGCCGCGTCACTTTCCGATAAAGCAGCTGTATCCGCTAAACCGAGTGCCATGCAATGCAGTACAGTACTACGATGCGTATATACAACACCTTTCGGATTTCCTGTAGTCGCTGACGTATAACACATACCAGCAGGTGTATTTTCATCAATATCTTTTACAAATTGGAAAGTTGGATCGCCTTCTTCTAATAGCTTTTCATAATGATATACAGGCTTCAGCGTAGTATTTGGGAGTTCATCTTTATCAGTCATAATAATGTAAGCTTGTACAGTTGATAATTGTGATTGAATATTTTCAACAAGCGGTATGAGATCTTCATCTATAAGTAGAATTCGGTCTTCTGCGTGCTGAATAATGTATGAAATATGTTGAGGAGATAAACGAATATTAATTGTGTGTAAAACGGAAGCAATACCAGGAATAGCAAAATACGCTTCCACATGTCGATGATGATTCCACGCTAACGTTCCTATACGCTCGCCTTCCTTAATCCCAAGCTTTTTTAACGCACTAGAAAGTCTTCTCGTCCTTTCTCCTAACTGCTTATACGTTAATGTCGTAATGGTATCATGTGTGCGAGAAACAATTTCTTTCTTTGAGAATAACTTTTCTGCTCTTTCCATCATAGAACTAATTGTTAGCGGTACATTCATCATCATATTGGTTATATCCCCCTTTAAAGCGTTTTCATTTTTCGTTTATTATAACAGACTTCTACAAATGATTACGATATTTTTCTGTATTTTCTGAATTATTCCTTTGGAAATAAATCTAAAGTAGAAATTCCAGGGTGTTTACATAAAGAAGTATATTGCGCTATATACCACTTATAAGTTCGGGATTTACGGATTTGAAATTTCCAATGGTTTGTTACCTTATTTATAGGATCTAGGTGGGATAGCAAAATGGGCAATAGGGGTATTTGTCAAAACTTATTTTGCGGTCCATCTTCAAATTCCACCTCCAATTTATAAAGGTAAGGGGATAATTATGAAAAAACAAGCAATCACTGTCATTGCAACCGTGTTAACGTATTTTTTATTTTTAAATGTAGGACATGCTCAAGAAAAACCTAAGCAATATTACACCGTTTTATTAAAAGACCCATCAAAATTAGACCAAGGCATTACCGAAATAAAACAGAAGGATGGAGAAATTACTTACACTGTCCCGGAGATAGGACTCATTCAATTCAAAGGAGATACACAAGTGTCTACAAATCAATCTCCTTTATTCGAATCAGTTAATCCTTCTTTGCAAGTCGAAACACCAGAGATTTCTCATTCCATAAAGATACCTAATTTATCTAATTTTTCAACAAAAACCTTAGATACAAACCTACCTCCCTTATGGGATATGCAGTGGGACATGAAGGAACTTACTCATAATGGAGAAAGTTATAAAAAGGAAACTGGCTCTCATAATGTGGTTGTTGGAATTATTGATTCGGGAGTCGATGTGGATCATCCTGACTTAGTAAAAAACCTTATTCCCGGATCTAAAAATTTCGTTCCAAAAGGAGGATTGAGAGGTACTGAACCTGAAGAAACAGGCGATATTAATAATATCAATGATATCAACGGCCATGGAACTCTCGTTACTGGATCTATTGCTGCAAATGGGGAAATAAAAGGTGTTGCTCCTAATACGGGAATCAGAGCATATCGTGTATTTGGAAATAAATCAGCTGATGCAGCTTGGGTCATTAATGCCATCATCGAAGCAGCTAAGGATGATGTAGATGTCATCAACCTTAGTCTTGGTTCCTATTATGTAAATGGAAAAGTCTATGAAAATGGAAAACTTGTAGACAATGGATGGGCAGAAGTAGAAGGTTACAAACGTGCTATAGAATATGCCAATCAACGTGGTAGTATAGTAGTAGCTTCTGCAGGAAATGATTCTATAAACGTGGCTAATAAACAGGAGCTAAATAACTTTCTTAAACAAAAATATGAAAAAGAGGGTAAAACATATACTGGTGTAGGAATAGAAGCACCTGGGGAATTACCAGGAGTAGTAACAGTATCGTCTACTGGTCCAACTGGACAACGTTCTGTATTCTCTAATTACGGAGAAGGATTCATTGACATATCTGCTCCAGGAGGAGATTATCGTTTGTGGCAACAATATGGCGAAGAGGTATGGTGGAATACTGGTCTTTTCCGACAAGAAGAAGTACTGACAACTTTTAATACTGGAAGATACTTATTTGCCGCTGGAACATCGATGGCAGTTCCGAAAGTATCCGCTACACTAGCTCTAATTATCAATCACTATAATTATAAAAATCAACCAAATCGATCAATTTCACACCTTTACAAAAATGGAATAAAGAAAGATATAGCACCTGATAAAGCTTCTTGGGGGTACGGACAGCTGGATGTATATAATGCTATTAAATAACGGAGAAGGAACTATGACAATTCATAGTTCCTTTTTTTATTACTAAACAGAGCGTGTATCGTGAATGAAATCCGAGCTCCTTGAATCTCATTATTTTCAGCATGAATTTCTCCACCATGTTTTTCAACCAATTTTTCTACAATATACAAACCTAGTCCATGATGTAGTTGATTTGACCTTGAAAGATCCCCTTGGTAGAATTTACTAAATAAAAATGGAATATCTTTAGTATTAAATCCAACTCCAGAATCCGAGATAGAAAAAGACATAACGTCTTTTTTCACCTCCACTTGCACATTAATCCTTCCTTTTTTTGGCGTAAAGCGAATACTATTAGAAATAATATTCGTCAGAATTTGATGCAAGCGATTTGGATCAAGTGCAAACTTAAGATTTTTTTCTTCTGGTTTAATAAGTAAAGTATAGGTTAATTGGATATCTTCATTTTTTGCCAATTCCTTAAACTCTTCAAGCATTTCTGGAATCATTTCAGCTGGAGCTATATTACAAATCATAAGAGTGAAATCAGGGTTATCCACTTCAGAAATTCTTCTCATCTCTTCGGTTAAATGCAATACTCTTTCGGTATTATTCTTTATTGTTTGTAAGTAGTGATGAAGTCGTTTTTGATTATTTGGCATGGGCTCCATTAATACTTCTACATGAGACAAAATAATAGTTAGCGGTGTTCGCAAATCATGTGCAATGGAAGCAACCATATCCCGACGTTCCTGTTCTAATTTCCATTGAACATATAATGAATTTTTTAATTCTTCCTTCATACTGTTAAATGAATCAATTAATATACCTATTTCATTTTCACTTTCATATTTTATTTCAAAGTCTAAATCTTTGTTTTTAATTTTTTGTGAGGCCATTATTACTTCTTTAATAGGTTTATTCAATTGTTTTCCTAAACGTTTAGCTAATAGATAAGAATAAAGCGTTAAAAATATAAAAGGAATAAGAAAAGCAATAATAAAAACATATTCTATGTAATAATCAATAGATGCAGCTAGTATGTATCGTACAGCAAGCACACCAACTAGTTGATCATTACTCATAATTGGAATGTATTTTGTAATTAGTTTACCATTTTGAGTAGAGGTATTTATTTTATGATACACTTCTTTATCGTTTTTCAATAATTCATCACTCAATGTACCATATAACCTATTTCCATTCGTATTCATAACTTGATAAGTAATTCCTTGCATTGGAATCACTTTCTCTATTTTTTTTTGATAGGATAAATCTACTATTTTATCTCCATTCATTTCTACAAATTTTTCAATGCTAGGCACTTGTTTTTCATAATGGTTGGCAGGTAAAACAGATTTTTCATTATAAATAAAAAGAAAAGAGTATATTAAAATTAACGTACAAACCGTACTGACAATACTTAAAAATATTACAGCTGCAAATGTTAGAATAAATTGGTTTTTCAACGATAATTTTTTTAACATTAACATTTCTCCAACTTATAGCCAACTCCCCATACGGTTTTAATATGGTAAGTTGACATACCCAAACTTAATTTAGCTCTTAAGTTATTAATATGCACTATTATTGTATTGAGATCTCCTACTGCATCCAATCCCCAAATTTTCTCATAAATTTGTTCCTTAGAAAAAATTTGTCCTAAATTTACCGTTAAAAGCTCTAATATTTTAAACTCTTTACTCGTTACATCTATTTTTACTCCATCAATAAAAACATCATGCTGTAAATAGTTAATGGTCAAGTTTCCTAAGAAACGTTGATTTTGCAAGTTTACACGTTCTCTTTTCTCACGCCTCAAGTGGGCCTCCACACGTGCGATGAGCTCCTTAACTTGGAATGGTTTTGTAATATAATCATCTCCACCTAAAGTAAAGCCTTTCACTTTATCTATTTCTGAATGTTTAGCACTCAAAAATAGAATCGGGCATTTTATTTGTTCACGAACGACCTTACAAAATTCAAAACCGTCCATTTTTGGCATCATAATATCTAAAATGACTAAATCAACTTGTGTTTTCAAATGATTTAGAGCTTGTTCTCCATTGTAGGCCTTGAGAACTTTATAACCCCGATCACAGAATATATCAGAGAGTACATCTACAATTTCTGACTCATCATCTACAACAAGAATCGTTCCATTCAAAAAAACACTCCTCTCTAGTTTATTTTAAAACTCTTATTATTTTGTGAAATATATTTTCTTGCTAATTAATATTCTTTTCATGAACAACCTTCTTATAATAAACGTGGTTTGAAATGAAGCAAAATACCAATTGGAATACCAAGAAAATAAAAAATATTAATATTATTGAGTAAATTTTAAATCCTCCCAATATATTTTGCAAGGCATAGATTGCTATGAATAGATTTATTCCCCCGAGAATAATTGGTACAAAGAAAATTATTGCAATTTGAACTCTTAATGTTTTTTTTATTTCATTGAAATTCAAACCAATTTTTCTTAAAGCGTGAAATATTTTTCTATCATTAGATATATCTTCGTATAACTTAAACCAAAGAAGACTGGATAAAGCAATTAGCAAGATAAAACCAATAAATAATGCTATTATCCATAAAACTGAAGTTAATTGAACTGTATTTTCATAATGAAGAAGACGAACGCTGGACTGTTCCTTTATCTCTAAAGGGAGTGCCTCAAATAAAGTTTTTAGTGCACTATAACTCTTATTATCTTCCTTGAAATCTAATGTATAAAATGAAACATGTTGAGTAGGTAATATTCCCTTCTCTAATTCATTAAGTATATCTGCTGGTACAAAAACTACATTATCTATCCCAGATACCGGGTTTATCGCATGTCCTTCAACTACATTTTTTACTATCAATTTTGTATTCCCTTTATTTGTTTGGATATTCAACTTATCGATATTAGCATTTTTTTTACTAAATAACAGGTTATCTTTTTTTGTTTTTGTCCAGTTCTTTATAAAGAATGAATTTGTTTGTAGTATAAGAGTTTGTCCTTCTTCCTTTGATGATTTCAGTAATACACCTTCCCATTTTTTCTTATGAAATCCCTCAACCTCTCCTTTGAAATTTTTTTCTAAATCAGATTCTAATGTATTCTCTTGTTTTTTATCAACAATAAATACAGCTGGCTGTGGGTGGCTACTTCGCATTCTTTGATCATTCAACTCCGAATATAAATATATAGAGCTGATTAATATCATTATCATTGATAAGAATATTGAAACAAGAAAGATGATTTTAGCATTATAATAAAGTTTTTTCCTTAGACTTATAAATATTAGCATTCGAATGCCATTTAAATGTTTTTTTTCTTTATTAATTAAATACGATACAGTTCCTACTAATCCGTGTGAACAAAAAAGGTACGTCCCTAACAATAAAAGAGCAGATAAAGGCAAAAAAGAAAATAATAGTACAGGTAAAGTTGCATAAAGGATAAAAACATACGAAATAACCAAAATTAACAGGGAAATTATGAATTTCTTCTTAGAAAACCTAGGTAAATCTTTTGTTTTTTTTGTCTCTTGAAATAACTCCAAAACAGAAATGCGTCCAATTTTATAATAACTACGTAATGAAACAAAAAAGAATAGAACTCCAAACAAAATAACTGTAAAAAAAGTAGCAATTGGAGAGAAGAAATAGGAAAATGACTCACTTAAGAAGAGCGATTTCCCGATGAATTCAAAAAAGCTTTTTGATAGTGCTATACCAAGTATAATTCCAATTACGATAGAAATTGCTCCAATTATCGTATTCTCTAAAACAATGATAATAAATAATTGTTTTTTAGAAGCTCCGAACGTTTTCCAAATACCAATTTCCTTTTTCCGTTCAGTAAGAAAATGGTCATAAGAATAGGAAATGAAAAAACATGAAAATAGCAGGATAATGAATTCACATGCAATTAACAGTTGCTCTATTCCAGAAACTTTTGGATATGAAAGAAATGCTGCATACATATAAAAAATTGTAACTGATAGAATACTACTTACAAGATACACTATATACAGTGAAAAATTGCGAGTTATATTTTTAAGTGCGAGTGAAAATATTGACATCATTCTCCCCCACTTCTTTAGAGATATACAGTAGTATACGTTGATTGAAACTGAATTGCTTTTCTTCATAGGAACGTTGCATCTCATGAACAATCTTGCCATCTTTCAAAAATATGACCCTGTTGCAAAAACTAGCAGCTACAGAGTCGTGAGTTACCATTAAAATAGTTGTTTTATGTGTTTCATTCAATGTTTTTAGTATATTCAATACATCATAAGCAGATTTTGAATCTAGATTTCCCGTCGGTTCATCAGCAAATAACAGATAAGGATCATTAATTAATGAACGGATAATAGCTGCTCTTTGTTGTTGTCCCCCAGAGATTTCATAGGGATACTTTGGCAAAAGTGATTCAATATTTAGTTCATTCCCTAATGTATTGAGTTTATCCCTGACACCTTTTTTACTCCCCATTCTTAAAGCTGCGGGTAGAAGAATATTTTCTTCAATTGTTAAATGATCTAACAAATTATAATTTTGAAAAATAAAACCAATATTTTCACGACGATAATTGCTTAATTGATCACCATCCATATTAGTTAAATTTTGTCCTTTAATTGTAATATCTCCATTTGAAGGAAAATCAAGAGAGGAAAGTACATTTAAAAGTGTAGACTTTCCACTCCCTGAAGGTCCCATAATTCCTACAAAATCTCCTTCATGAACAGTTAAGTTGACATTATTTAAAACTGGATATTCTCGGAATTTAGTTTTGTAAACTTTTTCGATTCCTTTAGCTTCTAACATAATCATGGTATACCTCCATTCTATCCTGTGCATTAACATGTAAATTCTTTTTTATTCCAAATGCTTATACAAACGCTAACACTAATAATCATGATACCTAGAATCAGAACGTATAAAGTGTTACTTCCTGTGCTGAGCGCATGGAAGATACTCTGGACAGATAATAAAAAGAACGATAATTGACTAATGTACAAGCACCCGATGTAGATTCCGATCAGAAGGAAAAAGCTAATAACTGCATTTGAAATTATGACACTTATTAAACTAGCAAGAGCTAAGCCACACATTTGAATAATAAAAAACAATCCATATACTTGTACTGTATATAATATCGCTTCTATCGCGGTCTTTTGTTGGCCGTAGAACATAAAAGCATCATCGGCTTTAAAAAACACCAACCCAAGTACTATGCCAACAAAAAGAACAACAAATAAGTAGAGTAACACCATTATAGAAAGAGAAAACCATTTTGACATAAGAAAGGTTATACGTTGAAAAGGCCTAATTAAAAATAGACGATATGCTCCTGAGTTGTATTCTACATTTAAGCTATTCAAGAAACATACAGGCATGAAAATCAAAGTAATTAAGAAAGAAGATTCCTTTAATAAAAACCATGAAAAATTCCAAGAATTTAGTGGAACTTGTTGCCCATCATTATAAATCCCCACTCCATAGTACTTTAAAAACCAAGCCTGAAGAAAAACAATGACAGTAAAAATCCCCAACATCCATTTGCTTTTTTTCTGATTCCATAGTCGTTCCCATTCACTTATAACTAATGCTTTCAATTAAACTCCCTCCTAGTTTTCAAATAAAATAATCTCTTTTCACAAATGACAGGTATGCGAACATTCCAAATAGGAAAATATAAATCGCTTCCACTATAACAATATAAATGTTTATACTATTACTTGTTGAAAGTATAAATGCTATACCTGTATGCTGAATTTTAACGATTGACATGTACATAAGGTGTAGTACAGTATTAGCGCTAATTATCGTTTGGTTAGAGAATTCTAAAATCTGTGGAATTGCAATAGCAAAGAAAATAAAGGCTACTCCTGATCCAAGAGTAATCATCGTACTTCTACTTAACGCCCCTATTAATGTAAATACAGAAACAATACAAACCATAGTAATGAAACATGCGAAGAAATACTTTAAGTTATATAATATCGCCCCTGCAATAGACACCTTGGTTTCATCTATAAATGTTATTAATGTATCTACCTTTGGAAAGAATAAATAACCCGCTATAGAATTAAAAATCCAAAACAAAGTTAAATATAGAAACATGGTAGTTAATATAGTAGCAAGTTTAGCTACAAACAATTGTGAGGTAGAGAATGGACGAATTAAAATCATTCTTAATTGTCCATTTTCTACTTCATACGCTATAACAGTGGAAATCAGTATTATAGCGATAATATTAAACGAAACCACAAGATGCTCAGAAATACTTATTATAGGAAAATTTAAAGCAGTAACGTAATCTGGTCTTCCAGGAGAAGTATGTTGATTCCAGTTTAAGTAATATTTCACTGACGCAACTACCATTAAAGGTAAGAAAAGCAAGATTAACCAAGTTATTTTTTGCGTCCAAAGCCTTTCGAATTCAGAAATAAAAAGTCCCCTCATGATGTCATCATCTCCACAAACACATCTTCCAACCTTTTTGTTGGATCTGTAATTAATTCATCTTTCCTTCCTTGCGTAATAAGTTTTCCATTTCTAATTATGACAAGACGGTCACACATTTGCTGAATTTCATCTAGTAAATGGCTTGAAATAAAAAAGGTTAAATTTTTCTTTTCACGAAGTTCAAGAATTAATTCCCTTAACTCTCTCATGCCCATAGGATCCAGGCCATTTGCTGGCTCATCTAACAAAATAACATCAGGATCACCTAGAAGAGCTTGTGCAATGCCAAGTCGCTGTCTCATTCCTAATGAATAATTTTTAATTTTCACATCCGCATCCTCAGTTAACCTTACAATAGATAGTATTGCTTCTACTTGTTCCAATTGTTCTTTTCGCGAAAGAGCAGGGTATAATCTCGCTAAATTTTGTAGCATTTTTCTACCCGTCATATATGGGAAGAATATTGGTGATTCAATAATTGCCCCCATATTCATCAAAGCCTGTTGTCTATTTTGATTTACATCTTGACCACTTATTTTTATGGCCCCTTTTGTCGGGCGAATTAATCCTGTAAACATACGCATAACAGTTGTTTTTCCTGCCCCATTCGGCCCCAGAAAACCACAAATATCTCCTTTATATATTTTAGTTGAAAAATCATTTACTATTGTCTTACCACCTACTGTTTTTGTTAAGTGATTTGCTTCTAAAACTATTTCATTATTCATATAAAATCCCTCCTTATGGACTAATATAGAAGACAAATATAAAAAAAAAATAAAGAAAAGAAAGAAAAAAATAAAAAACTCACATTTTTGTGAGTTTTAGTGCATTTCAACTGTTTCATGTACAGTTACTGACTTTCTTTTCTCAAATTCCTTAAAGAGTATATGCAATACTTCTTGATTATTAGGTAAAACATAGTTCGGTTTCAAAGACATAGTCGCAATTTCAAAAGCCGTTGTTTTCAAAGGCGGAATCACTATATGATCATATTCTCCTAAAAGACTAACATTATTCTGAACTACTTTTTTCTCCCACATTAATTTGTTCATATTAGGAAAAAAGAGAACTGGTTTATCATGAGCAAGAATGACTGTACTTAATAAATCATCAGCTAAACCATGAGCTACTTTTGAAATAGTATTTCCTGTAGCCGGTAGTACCATTAGTAAGTCTGCCCATCTAGCCAATTCCACATGACCTGGTTTACCACTTAGAGTAAGTTCCTCATCAACAAATACCTCATTACAATATAATTTCACAGTTTCTGCAGGGATAAGCTTTATTGCACTTTTTGTCATGATAACCTTTACTTCACTAAAATTCGCTTTCAATATAGCTAAATATTGAAAAATCCCAGCTACTGCAATAGATCCGCTTACTCCTACTAATATTTTCTTAGAACTGAGCAATTGCTTCATTTGGTCCATACTGTAACATCCTCTCAATTTTTTATTAGGAAATTAAAAATACTCCGTCCCACCATGGCTCCTCTACTGCGCTTAGACTTAATAAAGTTAAAAGTACACCACTTACACCTTCCAATAGTCCAACCTTGTTTAACTCATTGGATGTTTGCTCATTGGATTGTAAGTCTTTAAAACCAAATGGTGCTTGAGGATCATATGCATCCATTACATAATCTATTAATTTTATAATGGACTGCATCGATATCTCCCCATTTTCATCCTTTGCCATCCTAATAGACATTTGTAATAATCCCGCTCTTCCATGACAAAATGTTGGAGATGCTAAATCCCATTCCTCCTCACTTTGCAAAAGTGTATCTTGATAAGAACTTAAAGCTATTTTCATGGATTTCTGATCCTTCAAAGATCTCCCAGCCAAATAGAGAGCTCTTGCTACTCCTGGATTTCCATAGCACCAACCTTTTCGCTTTGGATACACATGGTATGCTTGGTCATTGACCACTTCTTTAAAACTAAGCCTGGCAGGCCACGAACCTTCATCTTGCCATCTTATTAACCAATCTATCATTTTACGAATCGCTTGCTTTTGCCCAGGGACTTCAATTCCTTGTTCAATAGCCAACGCCATCAAGGAAAGCGGGCCAGGCATTCCATGAGCATGGCCACAATTGAAATTCCCATCCGGAAATAGTATCTTATCAGTTTCCAAAAACTGATTGGCGTACGGTACGTACCAACCAGGTACAACTTCACCATTCACTTCAATGTCATTAGACATATTAATAAAACAATTGAGAATTTTTTTGAGTGCTTCTGAATTTGATTCAAGTTGAATATTTTGCAACAAATAACGACCTACTCCAGTAGCGCCCTGAATTGTATCGTACATAAATGGATGAACACCACACTCTTCTTTCTGATAGTTCAATACAAGATGTAACTGCGATAATACAAATTCATTTAACTTTTTCAAAAATATATGATATCTTTCATAGTTACGCGAAGCATATGAAGTCGCATACGCAATACCAGAAACACCGCCAAACATAGAAATACTATTCACACCTTGTTTTTCTATTGCCTTTTGTATTTCTATCAAGTGACTATGTGCAATAAGATCCCATCCCTCTTCTGGAAACTGTCGATCTAATTCTGCAAATAACATAATAGTTCCTGGATAACCATGGGATAAAGTAATGGGGTCCCATGGATGAAGTGTTCCTCCGTTTGGTATATTATCAGGCTCCATAACAATTTTTTCTACATACATCGGATCCTTTAATCGCTCTGCTATATCACGAACTAACTTTAATGCTTTATTTCTTTTTTCAATACTAATTCCCTGTAACCAAAATGATTTTTTTTCTGTAGTTAATCGCATAGTTTTCTCCTCTCTAATTACACCTTCACTTGAATTTTAGAATGATTTATAAAATTTTTAGCTTGCAACTCAAATAGTCTTGCGTATATTCCTTTTACTTTTAGTAATTCATTATGAGTACCTAGTTCCGCGACTCTACCTTTATCAAGGACCATAATCTTTGTAGCATGCCTTACAGTTGAATACCGATGAGATATAAAAAGCCCCATACAATTCTTTGTAATTTCTTTAAAATCTCTAAAAACCTCTTCTTCTGCTTCTGGATCTAATGCGGCAGTAGGTTCATCTAGAATATATAGGCCCGCATCCCTCATGTATGCTCGTGAAATGGCGATTCTTTGCCATTGTCCTCCAGATAACTGTATTCCGTTCGCAAAAGTTTTACCAAGTTGTGTATCCATTTTGTTAGGCAAATTATTAATCATCTTTAATGCTCCAGATTTTTTAGCAGCCGCTTGTATAGCCATCACTTGATCGGCTTTTTTATAATCACCATAGCCAATATTATCTTTAACATCTAGTTCATATCTAACAAAGTCTTGGAAAATGGCACTAACCTTATCCTGCCATTCATTTGTACTGTATTGATGAATGGATTTTCCATCTAATAGAATAATCCCTTCAAAGTCCGTATAAAGTTTTGTAATTAACTTTACAATTGTAGATTTACCCGAACCATTAGATCCGACAAGAGCCAATGTTTCACCTGGTTTTATGTGAAAATTCACTTTTTTTAATATATATTCTTTTTGACCGGGATACTTAAAAGAGACATTTATAAATCGAATACCTTTTTCTTCAAAAGAGATACTTTCTATATAAGTATTGTCTCTATTATTTGAAGCATCCCTTTCTTCAGGGATGTCCAAAAATGAGAATAGTTGAGTCATATAAAGATTGTTTTGATGCATATTAAAAATCATATACATTAATTCATTAGATGTTTTTTGTGTAGTATTTACAGCTTGAAAATAAGCGATAAGACTTCCAATAGCAATAATCCCTGTTACAGCATCCATAACCACCATAAACTGCACAAACATTACAAAAGCAACACTAATTAATTGGAAAAACAGGTCAATCCTCATCTTTTTTAAAAGCAAATGTCTATCTTGCTGATAAAATAGATTGAAGATATTCGAATAATTTTTGAGAAGCAAATTGCCTAATCCAAATAATTTCACTTCTTTTACTGTGATGTCTGTTGTTAGCAAATAGTAGTAGTAAAATTGTTTTCGTGTTTCTTCAGCACGCTTATGACTAATTAAAAAAATTTCTTTTCCAATTTTCATGATGGACCAAGAAGAGATTAGTGGTAACAAAATTAAAATTAGGGTAAACTGCCAATTCCAAATCATTAAGATACCGGAAATAGAAATCACAGTTATTCCACTTTTTATAATCCCCATAAGTTCTTCAAAAATGGCAAATGGTTTATATGTGGAATCTTGACGCGCTCTTTGAAGTTTATTGTAAATTTCTGGGTTCTCAAAACTGGAATAAGGTAATCTTTTTGCTTTTTCTATTAATTTTACATTGATTTTATTAGAAAGAAGATTTCGGTAAAGCTGTTTATATGTTTCCAAAACGGATCCTGTAACACCCGTTAAAATTGTAACTAGTGCAAAAGCTATAAAAAACGGTAAAACATGGGTAAAATAAGCATCCTGATACCCATTCTGGTAGATGTTCTGTACTGTATTAACGAGGTATTGGATTGTCAAAATCAATGCTGCAGGTAATAATCCATTTAAAAAATTTAAGGTAAGCACACAGAAGAAATACCCTCTGTGCGTTTCCCATAAAAGTTTAAATAAACCAGGCCAATAATGAAAAGACTTTAGAATATTTATAAATGATAGTTTCTCATCTTCAGGTACGTGATTGAGTATCTGTTTCATTCTGATTCCTCCAATATCGCTGGCTTGATAAGATATGCCGCGTAAAGGCAAGTGCTTTTTTCTCTAGTTCTCGATTAGCTCCCAATAGTCGATTACAATGCATATGAATAATTGCTCCCATAATTGTTTGTTGTTTATTCCAGAGCATGTCTTCATTTTTATATTGTTGAATGCTGGAAACATATTCTTTTAAGGATTCTCTCCGAACTAATAAACTTTTATAAATTTCTTGTCCAATTGCTGAATTGTAATTACGTAAATTACTCCAATCACCTTCAGAATTTCCAATGTTACTTAATAATTTTCTCATTGGTCTAAATTCATCAATGAATTCATATTTATCCGTATTGCTTTCTATGGTTTCCAATTGTTGTTCATAAGTTAATCCAAAATTATCCATGATCTCAATTATGTTTAAGGATGCTAATACATGTACTGGCAGTTCCGCTTGTTGTCCTATCACATTAAGAAGCATTGTTACTGACCTACTATCGTAATGGAAGAAATTCTCGGCCAATTCTATCAGATACGGACCACCATATCGTTCTACTTCTCGTTCATACGTATCAACCGTCATTTTGTGGATAAATCCAGAGTCCATTAAATTATTTGCCCAATCCCTTAAATAGGTAAGAACAGATGCATTCAACTTCTCGGGATCTCCATAAAAACGCAAACGAATATGAGCATCCGGATCACGATATCGCATAAAGAACCATGATTGAGCCATACCACTTTGCACAATATAATTAGAAAATGATGTCATATATTTTGAAATAAATTCATTCTCTCTTGCTTGTGGAACATAAAGCTTAACATATAGCCATTCACTTCCAGGCAAACGGTAAATCATTTTCTCACTAACCATTTCTTTTTTCCCGTCTTCAACAGCTCCTATACTTTTTCTTTTAGCGACATCGTTCATTTTTTTCAATGGAAAAACAACTTCCATTGCATGACTACCAAGCGGACTGCTTAGACAATTTTTATTGATGTCCTGTAATGACTCTCTCAACTGTAATCTACCCTGCTTAAAAAGTTCATTCTTTAATTCTCGAAGGTGAAGAATATTTTCAAGATCAATTAAAATCCTGTTGTCGCTATACGTCATATATACATGGCGTGGAACCGTCCATTTCTCTCTCCATTTTTCAAATAGGATTAAAAATTCATCATCACTTTTAGGTTTATTTTTCATGCCAATAGTCTCTCTATTTAACTTCCAAATTGCAGGAGAAAGAATGATATTTTTGTAACGAATCCTTGGATAATAAGGTGAAGATGTCATATTACCCCAATTAAATATTCTCCAGTGGTCTAAATCATTTAGAGAAACTTCTCTCATGAAGCGATAAATATTAGGGCCACTTTGGTAATTTAATACATTACCAGCTACTACTTTAATTCTTTTCCCTAATTTTTTAGATTTTAGATAAAAGTTTTCTAATGATGCTCCAACAACAATGTCATCAATTGGAATTTGCAAAGTATCGTCATCTCCATTTGTTCCAAGAGTTACCGTTACTTCTCTTGTAGTTTTTCCAATTGCCACATTCGCTGAACGGCCAGTTGCCGGAAGAAAACTTCCCTCTACCATAACAATATCGTTATTAAATTGATGGTCAATCTCCACTTCTTGTTGCTGAATTTTACGTCTAACATTTGGATCTAAGATATCTAGAAATCGACCAAATGTGCTTCCTGCTGCATGAGACCCTGGATTTGGGCTTAGGCATAGCGTGTACTTTCCATTGTCTAATTCCTCTTGCGAAGTAGCATACAATTCTCCATATACTTCAAATGAATCCGGAGCGTATCGAGTATCTTTTTCTATTCCAATTCTGCTAATTATTTCATCTGTAATTTCAATTTCTTTTTGCTGATTATGAATAGCTTCAATAAGCATATATGATAATTGAACATTACGTTCTTCATCTAAAGGCAGCGTAAAATTTTCTCCATCCCTATTCCCTTTTGGGTTTTTATATGTCGCGGGTGCTCCAAGCCCTAATTCCTCACTTAAAAGTTCTACCAATGGAACTTCCCTGGTAGTTCCATATTTCTCCAAAAAATCAATATGATATTTTTGGAGATGAGGGAATCCAACTCCACTATCAGCTATACTCCATAACACCTGAGCTGCTTTACTAACATCATTTGCTACGTTTTTTCCAATGGCTAAATCTTGCGTATTTAGAGCGAAATCGACTTGAAGGGGTGTTGTAACTTCATAAATCCTCTTCATTAATAGGATAAGATTGTTGTAAACAGAAAGCCCCTTCCCAAGCGGTAATTGATCATAAACAAGTATTAAATCTTTTACCTTCAGTAAATCTTCCCATATTTGATTTTCACCAACTCTTATTTTTAACTTGTCAATCACATAATCAAATGGAGAGTCATATGTAAGTGGCGGTCTTAGTTCAGTTATAAGGTATTCTTGTTCTACCAACTGGAGAATAAAGTTTTCCATTACCTTTACTTCTGTGCCTGGATAGTCATTTTGCAACTTTTGGAGAAGCTCTTTCACTTTAATATGTGTTTCAGCTAAATCTAGAACTTTCCTAACAACTTCACTATACAAAATTGAAATATTCTCCTTTTTCTCCATATCCTTCTTGCGAAGTTGTCCACATTCAGTTGAAAAAGGTAAATATAGGCGATTTCCGACACGATAAGCAGCATGATTTTTACTAACCATTAAAGATTGGAGAATACTAGGATTTTTTTCAAGTGATGAAACCACTCCCAATAACCATTCCATATCAGGACGAGTTCTTTTCTTAAATTGTTCAAAATGGCTCATTTCAAGTAAAGATTTTTCCTTAAACTCTCCGGATGCTACCCCAGAAAAAGCTCCAAAAGGTGTTGGGCGTGTTGTCATTCTTAACATATATCTTAATACAGAAGATATTACTTGTTGTGTTTTCCTACTACTTAAATCACCATGTATATGTTTAAGAGATTCAAGCAATGAAGGACTTGCAATGGCAATAGCTTCCTTAATGTAATCCATTTCTGCATATTCTCTTAATTTTTTAATCAATACTTCTTGATTCTTAATTTGATATAACGCGTTAAATGGTAAAAACGGGGATCTAATCATAAAAAATGGTAGAGGTTCAAATATATTATTACATGCGGTTTTATTTGATGTATGGATAGGCTTCCTTTTTTCTGAAATCATTTTGAATCTTCCTTTCTGTTCTAATCAAGTATTGTAATAGGAGAAAAGAGGGACACATCTGTGTTCCCTCTTTTTGGGCATTCAATTAGCAACAGAAGCTATTGAATGAACCTGTGTTTCCACAACCAGGCGTACAAGCTGAGATACTTGTAATTTGTGGATCTACATCGCCTGTAGCTGTTGTTACTTGTACATCTAAATCAAAAAGGTTTTTTTCATTAATCATTTTCTTTTCCCCCTAAAGTTTTTTTAAGACAATATGTCTTATTTAGCAATTAGCAACAGAAGCTATTGAATGAACCTGTGTTTCCACAACCAGGCGTACAAGCTGAGATACTTGTAATTTGTGGATCTACATCACCTGTAGCTGTTGTTACTTGTACATCTAAATCAAAAAGGTTTTTTTCATTAATCATTTTCTTTTCCCCCTAAAAATTTTTTAAGACGTTATGTCTTATGTGTCTAATTTATCAGATAAATATCCTAGTAGAATCCGTATATTCCGCAAGCTTATATTGTAAATTCACGCATTATAAAATAAAAAATATGTAAATTAAGTATTGAAAATTTAAGGACTATATTGAAAACATACCGTTTTTATTGTATTTTTTTATATAGAACCAAAATACAGAATATTTAGAAAGAGGGTTGTTTTTATGAATAAAGCACTATGGGAATTTCTAATGGAGATGAAAAAAAACAAACTTACCTTTGAAAATTATGAATTATGTCCTTCATTGGAAACTCTATCAGTTGAAGAGCGAATTGTATTAGATGAGTATGCAAAGGATTTCCGGGTGAAAAATGATGGTGGAAATCAGTGGGTTTAGAGATTGTTTAATCAATCACATTGCTTACCATATCTCCTACCGTAATCAAAGTGATGAATCTGAAATACTTCTATTTATTCAGAAATGTCTTTCCCAAAAAGGAAAGGTTTTAAATCCAGAATCTTCCGGTTTCTCTTGGGGAGAGCTATATCTAGCTCTTTCTTTTTTGACCAAACGACAACCAATAACAAAGAGAGAATTGGATAAGGCAATGGGGATTGAATTTATTTTTTTATCAGCGGATATAATAGATGATTTGTGTGATGGAGACATATTAAATCCATTATATTTTAAAAATGAATATCCCCGTTTTTTGTTAGTTTCTCAATATTTACTTATGCAAGGACTGATATACTTAACTTATAAGACAAAAGATACTGCAACAGGAGATCTTCTCCAACAACTAATACATTCGTGTTGTGGGGAATGGAAAGATATCCAATTTTGTTTTTCAATAGATAAAAAAATAATTTTAAGTGAAGAAGAATATATGAAGCTTATTGAAAAGAAATCGGGTCTACTAACAGAAACTATCTTTCGAACTATTAATCCTGAAAATAGAATTTTAAAAGAAATCACATCATATATAGGGATAGCTGGCCAGCTAAGAAATGATGCTAATGATGCCATGACAGATAATAAAAATGACCTTCAGGAATTAAAGGCTTATCTTCCTTTTTTAAAAGCTTATGAATATAGTTACATAACACAAGATGATTTTTTTAAAAATTTAACAGACAAACAAATTTCTTCTTCACCTGAAGTACGGGCATTGGTTCGGGATTACATAGAACAATCTGGAGCACTTCACTATTGTCGTATCCTATCTCGGCTATATTATAGAAAAGCATTTGCACTCTTAGAAAAGAATTTTATTCTTTCTACAGACGAAATGACTTATTTTCAAATGATGGTTATAGGCAGGGATCACTTCTATGCGTAATATTGGGTTCTGTATTCCTTTAAGCATTTTATATTTACTAATACTTTTAACGAATAACTACTATTTTCACTCTAGTAATTTTAAAGAAAGTGTTAACTCTTTATTAATTAGTCATTTTTATATGATCAGCGTTATTAGTCTTATTTTTTTCACTATAGGGTTAATTAGCTTTTTAAAAAAAAGACAATCTATTGTAGCAAAAAAATTCTTTTCTCTAACATCTGTCTTTGGGATAGCCATTCTAACATCTTTATTATCTAGCTATGATATAAATATTTTTAAAGCTATAGAGGTGAGTAGCATTTTTATGCTTTCTTATCTATTAATAAGTTTTTTCTCTAATTTCCCTGTATCTACCAAACCAAAATATGTGAAAATATTCAACCTTGTATCATTTTTAATTTCAACAGGATTGACTATTATTTATATATTTTTTTGTTGTTTTGGATATATGTCTAACAATAATTTTAGCTTTTTATTTAAAGTTTTACTAATCACTAACCTATTTCTCAGTATTAGCATCTGTGTTTTTCTTATTTCATTACATTTACGAGAAAATAATCTTAAGGTGAAAAGTCAATTATATATTCTAATTTTTGGTATTATCCTTAGTTTTTTACCAATTGTTCTACTTAATCTGATTCCTGGTCTACTTTTTGGGGAATCTAAAATTCCATTTACATATTGTTTACCTAGTATTATTATATTTCCTTTAACTATTTCTTATTTATTAATAAAGCAAGAAGTTATTGAATTTGAGATTAGAATTTCTAAATGGCTAACAAACTCACTCTTTTACTTGCTCAATTTATTCCTTTTAAATTTATCGGTTGAACAATTCATAGATTTGTCACAAAAAGAAATATTCATACTATGCAGCTTAAGTGTATTATCTGTTGTACTCTCTGTATATATATATAAACTTATTCTCTCATTATTTAGGTATTTCAACATAAAAAATGATGCGCAATCAGGTTTACATAAGATTGAACTTTTTCAAACACTCTCTAAGGAGAAACATGCTAAAGAGCTTGCAAAATTAATAGGACAGCTTATTAACCAGATGTTCAACATTAATGGTGTGTCTATAATATGGAACTCAAATAGTATTTATCATTCATTATATGAGACAGGTATTTTTCAGGATATGGATAAATTTGAGCTATTTAACCAATTGAATCAACTTGAACAGAATCTGTTACTAAAGGAAGGTACTACTCCTATTCATATTCAGTTTGAAAAATACCACTTAATTTGTTTTCCAATACTTATTTACCAAGGCATGCAGGGAGCTATTATTATTGGTGAAAAAAATGATTATACATTATTTAAACCTAAAGAAATTAATGAACTTGAAGAGGTTGTAATAAACTCGGCAAATTTACTATTAAGTGTTAATACCCTCAATAGTAATAAAAAAGAAATTCGAAAAGCAAAGGTAAAGGCTCAAAACTGGAAACAATTTAACTACCAAATTATACAGTCTCTAGAGGACGAAAGGAAAAGGCTTTCGATTTTCTTACATGATGAAATTCTTCAAATTCTTATTTTGCAATTAAACGAAATAAGAATGCTTCAGACTAAGAGAAACTTTTCTATAGATATATTAAATTCAATGGATGAGCAACTTGAAGATATTATCTATAGTATTAGAAAAATGTGTCATAATCTTCACCCTATTATCGTAGAAGATTTAGGCTTAGAAGCGAGTTTACACACACTAAAACGCGAGTTCGAATTAAATTATCGCATTCTCATTCATATACAATTTAATTGCAAATTAAAAATTCTCTCGAAGAATCTCGAAATACAGATCTATCGCATAATAAAAGAGCTACTGAATAATGCTATTAAGCATTCCAAGGGAAATAATGTTCAAATACATATCATAGAAGAAAAAGGCTGCTATGTTTGTACTGTAGAAGATGATGGCATAGGCTTTTGTGTTCCAAACAGTTTTTCTGAATTTAGTACAAGCAACCACCTTGGCCTAATGACTATCCAGCGTCAAGTTTCCGAGTTAAACGGAAATTTGAGAATATCTTCTGAAAAAGAACATGGGACATTAGTCACATTTACCATTCCAGTAAATTGGGAGGAAAAAAATGAGTATACATACACTACTAGTGGATGACCATTTGCTAGTTATGCTAGGCATCCAAAGACTACTAGAATCTGAGGAAGATATTAAGGTAATTAATACCGTCAATGATCCTTCCATATTAATTAAAACCGTGGCAGAAACCCGTCCTGATGTAATTGTTACGGACATCAGGATGAAGCAATATAACGGCATTGAACTTACAAAAGATTTATTGGCAAAATTTCCGGATGTAAAGGTTGTAATTCTATCAGGATATGATCATGAAGAATATTATAATGCGGCCTTTGAAGCTGGAGCAAGTGCATACATCACGAAAGAAAGATCAGCATTTGACCTAGCTAACGCCATTCGTCAAAGTCACATGGGATATATACTATTTTCTAAAAATCAAATTATGGGAAATAATATTGAAGCACTAACTTCTGCTGAACAAAGAATACTTCACTTAATCTCAAAAGATAAAACAAATTATGAGATTAGTATGGACCTTTCCATCAGCAAAAGAACTGTAGAATATCACATTTCTTCAATTATTAGAAAATTGGGTGTAGATTCAAGAGTTGGAGCAGTCGTAAAAGGGATTAAAAAAGGATTAATTGAGGGTTTTTAATTACAAAGTCTCTTGAAAGATAAGGTAATGCGGAAGTATAGCTCATTACTACCAGAGCCATAAAATGAAGAAATAGGTCCCAGTGATGAAGGCCTATTTCTTCATTTTAAACAACTGTTATCCTAATCATTTATTGATATTTTTTAAAACCCCAAAAATAAAATCCTTTCTTACATTAACTGTTACGCATACATCGGAAACTTAAAAGCTTCTCACAACCTCCATATAAATATGCCTCCTTTGTTTTGATAACTAAACTGTATGTAAACACCGTTCCTATTTCTATATACTTTATCAAGTTATGATTACACTGATGTTATTTAGGAGGTTTTATGTTATTCACCTGTCCACCTTATATTTTGACTTCATAGCGTACATTTTTTCCTAATACTAGAGTATAACAATGCCGATAACAGTTCCTCTTAATAATAGCTTTACTAAACTGTACTTTCGTTAGAAGAGAGAGACCCTTAGACAAAAATTATCTAAGGGAAAAATAGCGTAACATTTTTATAAATCTTCTTTATTTTTCGTATCACTCAGCGATTTATGTACCCTTATGCGATATAAATTACCAATTATTTCCCTATATCATATTCACATATATGTAAAATATCACTTATATCAATTTCCTTAATATAAGACGATTCGTAAACAAGTTGGGGTATAATCATCTTTTAATCATCATAACGGTTTCTGCTTAAACTTTTGATAGTTCCGTACCTTTAACAGAAGTATACTGCCACAATCTGTACAAATATAAGCATCTACTGGTGAAGATGTGAACATCGTCTCCTTTTTCCGTATTTGTGCATATCCGACAAACTCACCTTCTCCTATGTTATGAGAACCACAATTAGAGCATGTCTGCACGACTTTTTGTTTCATGAGAGCACCACCTTTAATCTGTTTCCACTCCCTTCGACAGTTCAATTCCATTTCCCTTCCAAAAAACTTCTTATTCTCCTACATTACAACAGGAATCTCAAAACAAAAATCGTATATATACTATGAAATATATTTATTAACGGAGGAATTTTATGACTACTGTTATGACACTCGATATAGCAACAGAAATTGAAAATGCAGAAATTGATATGCTCTCTTCTAGATTAGAGGGACTACAAGCAATGAGTGGAAATCCAATGCAAGTGCAAATGAAAAATTTCGGTAGTGCCACTGCCTTTTCATCAAAAATAATTGCCGGTCCTGCTTTTAATACGGTAAAAGGTATTACAAATGCAGATGCGATTGATGCAATCATTTCTTATTATAAATCACTACAAATTCCTTGCCGTTTTGAAATTACACCAGCGCAAGGCACAACTGAACTATTTCAATACTTATCTCAAAAAGGTTTTTACCAATCTAGCTTCCATACTGCTTTGTATAGTATACCGAGAAAGGGTTCATCACTTCTTCCTTCTAATATTACATTACGAAAACTGAAAGAAAATGAATTTGATATTTTTGCAGACATATATGTACGTGGATTTAATATGCCATCCTTTACAAAAGATGGTGTTCGCCAAAATAACGAAATTCTTTACAATGAACCAGGATGGCATTTTTTCATAGCAGAAATTCAAAATAGCCCTGCTGGTATTGGTGTCCTGTATATAAATAAAGGTGTCGCATCATTAGCTGCTTCTGCTACTTTGCCAGAATTTCAGCGTAAAGGCTGTCATACTGCATTAATTCAAAAGCGAATTAAGACAGCTATTGAATCCAATTGTACTTTAATAGTTGGACAAGCAAGGTTCGGTAGCGGCAGTCAAAATAACATGGAGCGTGCCCACATGAAAATTGCTTATACAAAATCAATATGGACCGCAAAAGACATATAATTTACTTTATTTCTCCTTCCGTTACATTTTTAAACATTTTATGACAAATCCTTTTCTATCCTATTAATAATTTGAATATTCAAACTAGATTTGTTACGATATTACTAGATACATCATTCAACTTGCAATATGAAAAGAGAATTCTAATCAAACTACAAGGAGGAGAAATGTATGACTAAACATGATCATGGTTTAAAAGAAAAAGTAGAAGGTGCCATTGATAAGGTAAAAGGTGAAGTAAAAGAAGTTGTTGGGAAAGTAACTGACAATAAGAAATTACAAGCTGAAGGAAAATGGGATAAGGTGAAAGGCACTGCTAAAGATACAGTTGGTAATGTAAAAGAAAAAGTACATGAATATAAAGAACATAAGAAAGAAAAATAAAAAAAGAGCCCATCGGCTCTTTTTTTATTTTCCTTCATTCTTCTCTAGCACGTATAAATCTTCTTCGATATTCGTTAATTTCTCACTTACAAGCTTTCTTGCATCTCCAATTGCTTGATTATATGCAAACGGTCCAACTAATTTAATCATTTCTTCTATTAAACGCTCTGCTTGGAAACGTCCAATTTCATCTAAATCTTCTTCCATAAAAAATTGCTGAATTTGTGCTACAAGTTCTTCTTTTTTATCATTTGGTATTTTTATATTCATCATCGTTGTTACTCCTCTATATTTAAGATAGTATCTTCCTTAACTCTACCATAGAAAAACGATTACCAGGACAGCTTTTTGTAACTCCTTCTAACTCTCTATGACCGAGTATATTTTCTTTCTTTATAGCAAATTGCTTCATAAACAGTTTGCATAAAGAATATAATGCATTCACTTGTGCAGGAGTTGGATCGTATTTATCGAAATTTCCCGTCATACATATTCCAATTGTATGGCGGTTATGGTCTTTCGCGTGCGCTCCAATATGTAAACCTCGTCCTTCCACTACAGTTCCATCCTTTTCGATAAAATAGTTGTAACCAATTCCGCTCCACCCCCTTACAGTTTGATGAAATTCATGCGTTTTATACACGTCCCATCCATCTTCAGCTGTATGGTGAATAATCAGTTTGTTTACTTTTTCTAAAGGAACTAATTCATCTTGAAATGTTAGATTGACACGTTTAATTTCCATTTGAACTGCCTCCTCTTAAAAATCAATCATAATAATCGTTTTATCATCTGGCCTTATTCTCTTTTCCGCTTCTAGCTCTTCAATAATTGCTATATATTCGTTTATACTATTCTTTCTTATATATGCAACAGTTTGTTCTAATGACCAATCTGGGTGAAATAACCCGTCTGAACAAATAAAAATCCCACTCACTTCATCTGTATGTAATTCACCATGTTGTAAATAATGTATCGCTTCTTTCATTCCATTTGCAACTGAATAACCATCTGGCATATTTGCAAGATAACGATTGTATTTTAACTGTTCTCGAACATCTTGAAAAACATATTCTTCTGGTACAGATAACCCTTTTTTACGATCTTCTTCCCTCTTCTTTTTTGCTCTTTTACTAATTCCTTCAACTGTGTCTTTCGTTAATACTTGCATCGTTCCATTTTGAAAAGTTGCGACAATCATACAGTCCCCAAGCTGCGCATATTCAATTTTCTCACCAACTATTTGGACTGCCGCGATACATGTGCACCACAAATGCTCTTTTTTTCTCGTGTCTACTTCATATTCTAACATTTTGCTTTGCAATGCTTCATTTGCTTTGGCAACTGCAAATTGTAAACTATGATTCTCTCGTAATGCAGTAAAATAACTTGCAAATAAATGCGAAGCGATGTATGCTCCATTATGTCCCTTTTCATCACGAAACGGGACAAGTGGTGTTGCACCGTCACATACACCATAAATCTTTTTTTCTTTATTACAAAAATAAGAATCCTCACATTCTTGCTTCAACGGGCTTTTCTGTTGATATGTTTTTATCTTCACAACTGTATCCCCTTTCAAATGATAAAATACTCAAATTCTTTTGATTAATCTAATTTACCTAAATAAACTGTTTTTACCCAAAACTTTCAATATCATATATAATCTTGAAATAATATGAATTTTTCAGTGAAGGACGGGAAAGAAATGGTCAGATTCCTTGGTGTTATTATCGGTTCTATTATTATTGCGGTTGCCTTTAATCTTTTCCTTATCCCCCACAAAATTTTAAGTAGTGGAATTGGCGGAATTGCTATTATTTTAGGGATTGTAACCCCTGTAAACACAGGCATTATTAACTTTGTATTAAACTTACCTATCCTTATTTTAGGGTACATAGGTCTTGGAAAAAAAGTAATTTTTAACACAGTTGTCTCTGTAGTTGTATTATCTGTTGCATTATACTACGTTCCAGTAAAAGTCGTAGCAACAGATCCATTGTTATCTTCTATCTTCGGAGGTGTCATCGCCGGAGCTGGTATTGGTCTTGTTTTTAACTGTAATGGATCCACTGGTGGATTTGATATTATCGGTATGCTTTTATCCCGCAAGCGAGACATTAAACTTGGCGGATTCCTTATTATTTTAAATGCAGTCGTTGTAATAATCGCAGGATTTTTCTTCACCTGGGATGTTGCACTTACAAGCTTACTTTCAATTTATGTAACTGGTAAAGTAATTGATGCTGTTCATACAAAACATCGTAAAGTTACACTTATGATTGTAACAAATGAAGCAGAAAAAATGAAAAAACAACTTCTTTCAACTGTTGTACGTGGAATAACGTTACTTGATGGCGAAGGTGCTTATTCAAGCGAGAAAAAGCGTGTACTTATGACGGTCGTTTCTCGTGAAGAATTAGCAAGTATGAAACTAACAATTTCTGAAATCGATCCGAATGCATTCGTTAATATTACAGAAACTGTAGAAGTGTTAGGACTTTTCAGAAGAAGTTAAAGACTAGGTGGGAATCCACCTAGTCTTTATTTTGCATAAATTCAATTCGGTTTCCAAATGGATCTGACACGTAAAATCGAATTACATCTGGTCGTGCATAATCATCAATCACTTTAACACCTTGCTCTATAAGTGTTTGCTTAAATTCATTAATTTCATTCACATAAAAAGCTGGATGAGCCTTTTTAGCTGGTGTAAAGTTCCGCTCGACACCAATATGGATTTCTTGATTTCCACATTTAAACCAACATCCACCTCGTTTTTTCAACTCTTCTGGCTTTGGAATTTCTTCCATACCAATCGTATTCCCATAAAAATCACGCGCCTCTTCTTCACACCCTACAGGTGCAGCTACTTGCACGTGATCAATCCCTTGAATATAATTTTTCATTTTCTCTCCCCCTCCTCTACCCTAATGTTATACGGAAAACGGCCGTCTGTAACTTACAAAAGGTTTATAAAACAATATAAGCTCCCCTTATTACCATCCTGCATTCACCTTGCAAAAAATAAAAAAAAACAAAATTTATTCTATAACTTCCATTTTTTATAGAAATACACATTACATCTATATTATAGTTATAAATAGACAAATCTTTTTAGATGCTATTTGTACGGAGGAACTATTATGAGTCGTAAAAAATATTCACCAACTCAAAAAAAACGTCATCCGAACATTTCTAGACGTTTGCGAAACCATATACAAGATCGTTCATTAACAGAAATGTACGCATCTCTGTTCGAACACAATCCTGATAGTATTATTTCATTAAATTTAGAAGGAGTTATTCTACATATAAATCCTTCTGCCGAAAGAATATTAGGTTACACTTCTTTAGAATTAGAACAGAAAAATATTACCTCTATTTTAGAAGCCCATATTTCTGAGCAAGTATTACAAAATATAAAGAATACTGAAGCGGATAATCAACAAGAGTATATCTTATCTATTTATCATAAAAATGGATTCTTATTAGATGTTGTGACAAAACTAGTTCCTATTTTTGTTCAAAATCGTCTTACTGGCGTATATGCTATTATGAAGCCGCTTGAAAAATCAGAAAGAATTGAGAATATGCTAAAAGAAAGTGAGAAGAGATTACGTACATTAGTAAACTCCATGCCTGCGTTTGTTATTTTTAAAGATCATGAAGGGCGCTGGCTTGAGGCAAATGATTACGCACTTTCTTGCTTCAATTTCCATCATGTACCTTACCACGGGAAAAAAGATAGCGAACTCATTCAATATAATGAAGCATACCGAGAAGCTTTTTTACATTGTGAAGAAATCGATGAACTAGCATGGCAACAAAGACAAATTCTTCATGGCGAGGAATTTATTATACATAGAGATGATTTCGATCTAATCTTAAGTATATCAAAAGTTCCGCTTTATCATCCTGATGGTTCTCGCAAAGGTCTTATCGTGATGGGGAGAGATGTTACTGAGCTAAAAGAAACTGAAAAGTTACTACGAAAATCAGAGAAGCTCGCAGTAGTCGGACAACTGACAGCTGGAATTGCCCATGAAATTCGAAATCCACTCACTTCTCTAAAAGGTTTTCTAACGTTGCTCCTCCCTGAAATAAGTGAGGAGCAGAAATGGTATATCGATGTTATGTTAAGTGAGATTTCACAAATGGAATCCATCACGAGTCAATTTATGGCGATGTCTAAGCCACAAGTATTATCTATCCAAACTTGTAACATACAAACTTTAATTGAAGAGGTAGTTACATTTATTTTACCGACTGCAATTATGCATAGCGTTCATATCATCATGGATCATTTTGATTACGTATATGATATTCAATGTGACGGTAACCAATTAAAACAAGTGTTTATAAACATATTAAAAAATGCGATAGAAGCAATGCCAAATGGCGGAAATATTTTCATCCAAACAAAACCATTAGAGGATAATTTCATCTTAATACGAATTATCGATGAAGGTTGCGGCATTCCTGAAGATCGTATCTCCCGTCTAGGCGAACCTTTTTATAGTTTAAAAGAAAAAGGCACAGGACTAGGATTAATGATGTGTTACAAAATAATTGAAGAACATCATGGTAGATTACACATTTCAAGCGAATTAAATAAAGGTACGATTGTTGATATTGAGCTACCACTTTCTTCATCTCATCTTGCAATCCAGTCTTAAATAAAAAAGAAGCATCTGCTAATCGTTAGCAGATGCTTCTTTTTTTAAAATGCTTTGTCATACCACTCTTTTGCTTTTTCTACTTCACCCATCGTTAATTGATGCCCTCGATTTTCCCAATGCATTGTTACATTCGCATTTGCATTTTCTAATAGTACCTTCAATTCCTCTGACTCTGCTGATGAACAAATTGGGTCATTTGTCCCAGCAGCAATAAACACAGATTTCCCTGCTAAATTTGCTAATTGCATTCCTCTTCTTGGTACCATTGGGTGATGAAGCACAGCACCTTTTAATGCATTTTCGTAATGGAATAATAAGCTTGCTGCGATATTTGCCCCATTCGAATAACCGATAGCTACAATGTTATTTCTATCGAATTTGTATTCTTTAGCCGCTTCATCTAAAAATTCATTTAATTCCTTCGTACGGAAAATTAAATCCTCTTCATCAAAAATGCCCTCTGCTAATCGGCGGAAGAAACGCGGCATCCCATTCTCTAACACATTTCCCCTAACGCTTAATACCGACGCTTCCGGATCAATTATTTCTGCAAGTGGTAGTAAATCTAATTCATTACCACCTGTGCCATGAAGTAATAACAACACTGGTTTTGACGTATCTTTTCCTTTTTGAAAAACATGTTTCATCATAATCCTGTTCCCCCTTCAATCACTTTAATCTAAATTTCTCACTTCAAATGGTAAAAGCGTTTGTTCAATCTGTTTTCTATGTTGTTCATATTGTTCCGGTAACTTTAATTCCTCACCCATCGTCTCTAACGATTCATCATGAGCGAAACCAGGAGGATCTGTTGCAATTTCAAATAAGATTTCACCATGTTCTCTAAAATAAATCGCGTTAAAATAATTTCGATCTTGTACAGGAGTTACGTGATATCCAAAACGCGACACATGCTCTTTCCAGTCTAGCTGATCAGCATCGTCAATCGCTCTCCAAGCTATATGATGAACTGTACCAACGCCCATTTGGCCACGACCGATTGTTGATAATTTCAAATCAATAATATTTCCAATATCAGCAGAAGAACGGAATCGAACAAATTCACCCTCTTCTCCAATTTTCTCAAGACCCATAATATGTTCTAACAATTCAGCTGTTTTTTGAGGCTGTGCAGATAAAAGAACAGCACCTCCAAACCCTTTAATTGCTACTTCTGGTGTAACTTCTCCAAAACTCCAATTATTTAATTCGCCTGCTTCTCTTTCAACTAATTCTATATGCAAACCATGCGGATCATCAAATTCTAAATACTGCTCTCCAAAACGAGTCATTTTCGTATACGAAACATCGAATTTTTCTAATCTATTTTCCCAAAACTCCATTGCACCTTTTGGTACAACGTAAGACGTAATTCCTACTTGACCATCCCCAATAATACCTTGACGAGCACCTGCCCATGGGAAAAACGTAATAATTGTTCCAGGTTTTCCTCCTTCATTTCCAAAATAAAGATGGTACGTACCTGGATCATCAAAATTCACTGTTTGTTTCACTAAACGTAACCCTAATACACCAGCATAAAAGTCTACATTTTCTTGTGGATGCCCTACAATCGCTGTAATGTGATGGATTCCCATTGTTTTCTTTTCCATTTCTTCCACTCCTTTTTTATTTCATTATAAAAAATTCTTTTACATTTAAATTCATTATTCATTTTGTCCATGCTACAAAGTAAAATCCGTCATTATAATTTTATCTCGAATTCGAGATATTGATTATAAAAATACACATTAACTTTTAGCTTGTCAATTCATCTCAAATTCGAGATAGTTTTTAAAAAATATTTACTCCATTTAAAATCTTTATTCAAAGTATAAATTAACTTGAACTCAAATTTATTATAAGTTACTTACTTTTAGTTGTCAATAAGTTCCTTATTTTCATTTTAAATAAAAAGAGAGTAAACGCTAGTTTACTCTCTTCACTAATCATTTCGTTTCTTCTTCCAATATTGCTTCCATCTCATTAAATTCACGATGAACTGCCTTAACGGGTTCTTTCGTTAATAAACTTACAACGATAACAGTTAATAAACTACAGAAGAATCCAGGTACCATTTCATACATAATTGCTTTTAAACTTGGAATTTGTACCCATGCTATAACAACTACTGCACCAACAATCATACCTGCAAGAACGCCCCATTTATTCGTCCTTTTCCAATATAAACTTAATAAAATGGCTGGTCCGAACGCTGAACCAAATCCAGCCCAAGCATAACCTACAAGTGTTAAAATTGTATCACTTGGATGATACGCTAAAACAACTGCGATCATAGCTACTACTAATACTGACAATCTACCGATAAATACAAGTTCTTTGTCACTTGCGTTACGACGGAAAAATGTTTTATAAAAGTCTTCCGTTACTGCACTTGAAATAACAAGTAATTGTGAGGAAATACTACTCATAATCGAAGCCAAAATAGCTGATAATAAAAATCCTGTAATATACGGATGGAATAAAATATTTGAGAATGTTACAAAGACCATTTCTGGGTCTTGTAATGTCGCATTATTTTTAGCATAATAGGCGATACCAATTAGACCAGTAAGCATTGCACCTATAATTGAAATCGTCATCCAACCGATACCGATTCTACGAGAAGTTTTTAAATCTTTAATAGAGGTAATTGCCATAAAGCGGACAATAATATGTGGTTGACCAAAATATCCAAGGCCCCATGCTAAAAATGAAATAATACCAAGTATTGTGGTCCCTTTAAACATATCTAAATGCGATGCATCGACTTGCTTAATCGTATTAAATGTTTCTGTTACACCACCGACATCCGTAAAAGCAACAATTGGCACTAGTACAAGCGCAATAAACATAATACAACCTTGCACAAAGTCCGTCCAACTTACGGCTAGAAAGCCACCAAATAGTGTATACGCAACAACGACACCTACTGTTACAAATAAACCAATTTTATAATCAAGGTTAAAAGAATTTTCAAACAAACGTCCACCTGAAACTAAACCAGCCGACGCATAAAATGTGAAAAATACTAAAATGACGATAGCGGAGACAAAACGAAGTATTTTCGTACGATCTTTAAACCGATTCTCTAAAAAGTCTGGAATCGTAATTGAATCATTTGCCACTTCTGTATACGTTCGTAAACGCGGGGCAATGATTAAATAGTTTGCATACGCACCTATTAATAAACCTATCGCAATCCATACACTTGATAATCCTGTTGCATACATCGCACCAGGTAATCCCATTAGCATCCAACCACTCATGTCAGAAGCACCAGCTGATAAAGCTGTAACTGCTGGGCCGAGTCCCCTCCCGCCTAACATATAATCTGATAAATCGGATGTCTTCTTATAAGACCAATATCCGATATACAACATACCTGCCATATAAATAGCAAGCGAAACCATAATTTCAATCTTCACCAAATCTCTCCCTTAGTCCATAAGCCATTCAAAATTTCGAAAAATGACTTTTTCTATTTTCTTGTTTTCGCTTATGGTTCCCTACCTTAACAAACATTTTTTGTTCTTTCAAGTGAACGAGCACTTTTCATTACATGTGAAAACCTTTATAAACGCCTTTATCCCAGTGGATTACAATGATTTTTCAAGAAATTAAAGTAATAATATTCAGAAAATAAAAAAGCCATACAAATGTATGACTTTTAACTCTATTTAAGCATAGCTCATCTTCTATTTACTAGTAGGAAACAATTCTGAAAGAGAAACTACCCGCCCCACCTCATCTTTAAACACAATATGCTCTCTCATTAAATGGCGCGGACTCTTTACTCCCGCTGCTGCTGCGAGTGAGAACACACTATATCTCATACTTATTATATAATTCATGACTCGCCACTTCTTCTCATACGGATCTAACGCTTTTTGATAATGCGGATTCGTCGTGGCTACACCAGATGGACATTGGCCAGAATTACATTGAAGGGCCATAATACAGCCGCTTGCCATCATAAACCCACGGGCTGAACTTACAGCATCCACCCCAATCGCTAAAGCAATCGCCACTTTATCTGGTGTGATTAATTTACCCGATGCAAATACTTTAAACTTATTACGGACACCATAATGATTTGCTGTATCGATAAATGTAAGTAATGCTGGAATAAGCGGTAGTCCCATACAATCTGCCATCGATTTATACGTTGCCCCTGATCCGCCTTCTGAACCGTCTATTGTAATAAAATCCGGGTAAATGTTTAGTTCTTTCATTGTTTTTATTAAATCTTCCAAAGGCTCCTGCTGACCAATTACAATTTTCATTCCAACTGGTTTACCGCCGCTTTCTTGCAACTGTTGAATAAAACAAAGTGTATCCACTGCATTCTTTAAAAATGAAAATCGATTCGGTGAATTAATCGTCTCTCCCTTTCGGACGTTGCGAACAAAAGCAATTTTCTCATTTACTTTTTGTCCCTCTAGATGACCACCACGTATTTTAGCACCTTGCCCAAATTTCAATTCGAATGCTCTAATATTACTTTCTTTCGCTTTCTCCATGAATTTTCCCATTGAAAAATTACCGTCCTCATCACGGTATCCAAATAACCCTGGACCAATTTGCGCAACGATATTCGCTCCTGTATGTAAATGTTCTGGAATAACGCCACCTTCACCAGTATTAATCCACGATCCGCCTGCCATTTTCGCTCCAAAACCACTCGCTAAAATATAATTTTCTCCAATCGCGCCGTAAGAAGTCGCAGATGCTCCAAACATGCCATGTAGTTTCCACGGATATTTACGGTTTTCACCGACTATAATTGCATCATCTTCTTCGTACAGCCAAAGATTCGTTGTATCCGCTGTCAATTTTTCTCTTCTTGAAAATAATCCTTCTTTATGAATCACGTACTTTTTACCTTCCCGCTCTTGCGAAAGATTCACACTTAATTCCTCAGTTAATATCGGAAATAATGTATTAGCAATATAATAGCCAGAAGCTTCAAAATCTCGTTTTGATCCAAAACCCAGTATTTCAGAGCGATATTTCGCTAAAAACATAACACTTTGAAAATCATAACGTGAGAAAGGCTTTCCATCCGTATCATGATCAAACCAATATTGTCGAAATTCAGGCCCTATCTTTTCCAGTAAGTAGCGCATTCTTCCTAAGTACGGATGTAACTTTAAAATAGAATGATGTGTTCGTTTTTTTATAAAAAATGTAATGATAAAAAAGATGCTTAAAAGCAACATTAAAAATAGTAATATACTAATAATAACGAGTAGCGTTTCACTCATCCCGCTTCCCCCTATGAAATCCCATAATAAAAGGAGAACACTCGGTGTGCTCTCCTTTTATCTTTATTCATACTAACGTAGCAAGATGCTCTTTTGCGTCATATTCAACTAAACTTTCAGCATGTTTAATTCGATGAACAAAGTCTGGATTAGCAATTAACGGTCTGCCGAATGCCACTACATCAATTGTTCCTTCTTGCAACGCTTCTTCGGCCTCTTTCGGATTTAAATTACCAACCCCAACAATCGTACCATCCCAATATTTTCTTACTAGTTGATGAAAATTCTTTCCGTCAGCAATCTCTTGCGTATAATTCATCGTTGAAGGATGGATCATCGTTAATCCAACTTCTTTGAACATATTTACGAACGTTTCAATTGCAAGCTCAGGGTTTTCCCACATATAAGTAGGATTATCACCTTTGAAAGCAGAGAAGCGAAGAAGTGTTTTATTAGCTCCAACAGCTTCTATTACAGCCTCCGTTACTTCTTTCATAAACGTTAACCTTTGTTTTAAATTACCGCCATATTTATCTGTTCGCTTATTCGCAAACTCATACGTAAATTGATCGATTAAATATCCGTGTGCACCGTGAATTTCTACTCCATCAAATCCAGCTTCGATCGCATTTTTCGCAGCTTGTGCGTATTGACCAATCACTTCTTGTATTTCTTCTAACGTCATTGCTTCTGGCGTATCAAACGGTTTACGAAAACGTGGAACATTTCCCTCTGCAGCGATAGCAGATGGTGCTTGCGGCATTTGACCACCAATTATTTCATGATGACTCATACGCCCAACATGCCATATTTGAGCAATAATCGTCCCGCCTTCTTTATGTACTGCCTCTGTAACAGGTTTCCAAGAATCGATTTGTTCTTGTGTATAAATACCTGGTACTCCTGGGTTCCCTTTTGCTCTCGGACTAATGACAATTCCTTCTGTAATAATTAGTCCAATTCCATCCGCAGCACGTTTTCTGTAGTATTCCACTACATCAGCGCCAACTACTCCAGTCTCATTATCTGCAAAGCATCTTGTCATCGGTGCCATTGCTATACGATTACGAAGAGACAAAGCTCCAATTTGAATTGGATCAAACAACTTTGTTTCTTCAACGTTTTCAAAAGATCCACCAGCGTTTACATTTGTTCCTTCATAAATACTCGCTGCTTTATTACTTGAACTTGTCATTTTTCTTCCCCCTTAAAAATTCTAACTATATTCGCATCATACTTACTTTTAAATAGTAACGTCAATTTTTACGACTTTACAATAAAAAATTCGAATATTAAAAAAATAGAATGCTATAAATAAAATTAAAAAGATTTCCTTAGTAGGAAACCTTTTTTAGTTGATCATATATGGCTGTCAATTTGTTTATCTCTTTAATATAAAGGATCCCTTATCAATAGAAGTGAAAATGGTTCAGTATTCTTCTAAAAATAATAACTTATATACCTAAAACAATGAAAGCCCTACCTCTCTTTCATCCTTACGGCTCCTCGTCCGTGCCAGTGTGAATCAGGATTGCAAAAATCAAGTAACTATTTTATCGAAGTATTGAATTAAACTTCGAACATTCGTAAAAGAAATTTAAAATAAAAATGGATTTGATTGTAGTAATAACAAAAGAGGTTAATGCTTTAAAAGTGGTTTGAAAGAGTTGAATGTCTTTGAAATGATTGATTGCCTATAATTATGTTCCCAAAAAATTCAAGATCTTTTTTGGGATGCAATACATTATTTGTAATGAACCTTAACAAAAGCTTTTTATTTGATTTTCTGTGATACCTTCAATTAATCCAAGTTCACTAATCAAAAATTCATGTGCGTTATCTAACATTTTCTTTTCGCTTGCATTAAGTGCTTTTTCTTTCTGTATACGCATTAAATCACGCACAACTTCAGCACCTTCTTGCATTTTACCCGTTTTTATTTTATCAGTGTTCACTTTATACCTTTGTTTCCACGTAAGTAATCTATCTGATTCCCCATGCAAAAAAATATCTATTATGTGTAGTAATGCCTTGATATCTGTAACTGGTCGTATATTTGAGTTCAATATTTTGCCTTCAGGAATCATTATTTCCATATTGTTAGCCGACATTTTTATAACATAATATTGTTGTTTTTTTCCTGCGATTTCTTTCTCTTCTATGGCTTTAATTATACCTGCTCCTTGCATTGGATAAACAATGTTATCGCCAATTTGAAACAAATAATCCACCTCCATATATGGTAACCTTCTTAAGCTTAACACACATTCATTTTTTTAGCAAAATTTTTATTTTATCACAAAATTATTTTACACGTCAACACTTCAGAAGCAAGAAATTAAATTTACACAATACACTATAAAAACCGCAATTCCATTAACGGTTCCACACACATTCATTCTCTTTTAACACAAAAACACATCACTACATTTAAGTAGTGATGTGTTTTTGATAAGACATAAATAAAGATCTACTTTTCTGTCTATATACTAACCTGCTTACGAATCGTCTCCCGCGCTAAAAGAAAACTCATAATCACTTGCGCAGCTACTCTACTCGTCATATCCCTAAAATCAAGAGTTGGATCAATTTCTACTATATCCATCCCTTGAACGAGTGGCTCTTTACCAAGAAATTCAATTGCATCAAGTAAAGTAGTACTATCCATCCCACCAGGGCCAATTGCTGGACAACCTGGCGCAAATGCTTGGTCTAGTACGTCCATATCAAGAGAAATGTAAATAGAAGTCACACCCTGATTTCTTAATACTTCAATACTTTCCGTGATAATATCTTTTATTTCTCGTTTTCGTACGTCTTTCATTGTGTACACTGTCACACCATGTTCTTTTGCATATTCATGGTACGCACGTGCATTTGAAAAATTACGAATGCCGATTTGAACGAGTTGTTTTCCTGTTATGACATCATTTTCTAGCAAACTACGGAACGGTGTACCATTTGATGGACCACCATCATCTAAATTACGTAAATCATGATGAGCATCAAATTGAATAATACCGATTTTCCCTTTACTATTTGCAAATCCTGTTATACTCGGAAAACTAATTGAGTGGTCACCACCAAGTACAATTGGTATCATGTTCGGATTTACTTTCGTTACATGACCAACTGTTTTCGCAATTCGGTTATGACTTTCTTTTATATCCGTCACATGCATCGTAATATCACCGCAATCATACAGAACACTTTCTTTCATATCGTGTTCTTCTGTAATTGCGTATGTACTATATGCATCTAACATCGCACGAATTGTTTTTGGCGCAAAACATGCACCTGAATGACTAATAGATGGTTTAGAAAGGGGGGCTCCAATTAAGGCAGCACCGAATATTTCTACACCTTCCTCCCAATCTTTAATCATTTCACTCCATTTCGTCACTTCACGATCAATAAACTTTGCATTTTTCTTTAAATAGTGGCCGTGCTCCACGATTGTTCACCTCTTGTATATGCAATATTCCCATTCTTCCATACTGTATTTACATGACTTACGCCATAATGGTACGGTACGTAAGCATAATTGTAAGCATCCCATAACACTAAATCTGCCTTACGACCAACTCTAATTTTCCCAGCTACATCACCACGGTTAATGGCATAAGATGAGTTAACTGTTACGGCATTCCAAACTTCTTCTGGTGTCATTTTCAGTTTTAGCATTGCAATGCTCATAATAAGCTGAATGTTTTCAGTTGGACAGCTACCTGGGTTAAAGTCTGTAGCTAATGCAACTGCAACACCTTCATCAATCATTTTACGACCGCGAGCGAAGCTTTCTTTATTTAAATAGAAAGTTGTTCCTGGTAATAGAGTTGCTACTGTATTCGAGTTTGCAAGCATTTCAATTCCTTTATCAGAAGCGCCAACTAAATGATCTGCTGATGCTGCACCGATTTCAGCAGCAGCTTCCGCACCACCAAGAGGGTCGATTTCATCTGCATGAATTTTCACATCAAAGCCAAGCTCTTTCGCTTTTAGTAAAAACTCTTTTGACTCTTCGACAGAGAACACACCTGTTTCACAGAAAATATCGACGAACTCAGCCAATTGCTTCTCTTTCATTTCTGGTAATAAATCTAACATCCATTGTAAAAACTCTTTTGATCTTCCTTTATACTCTTTTGGAACTGCATGAGCACCTAAAAATGTTGAAACTAAATCGACTGGATGCTCTTTTTGTAATTGTGCAGTTGCCTCTAATTGTTTCCATTCCGTCTCATCATCTAATCCGTAACCACTCTTCGCTTCTACAGTTGTAACTCCGAAAGATAACATACGGTCTAAATGGAATTTCGCTTTTTGAACAAGTTCTTCTTTCGATGCTTGTTTCGTTGCATTTACAGTCGAAAGAATGCCTCCGCCTTGTTCTAAAATTTCTAAGTACGGAACTCCTTGTAATTTTAGTGCGATTTCATTTTCACGAGATCCACCAAATACAAGATGAGTATGCGGGTCGACAAGACCAGGAGAAACCATTTTCCCGCCGCAATCAATAACTTCTTTCGCTTGTAATCCTTTCGCTTCTTCCGATGTTCCAACGAAAGTAATTACATCGTTTTCAATTCCAACCGCACCGTTTTCGATAACAGGAAGCGTGTTCATCGCTTCCCGTCTTAACAAGCCATCTTCTTGATCCATTGTTAGTAATTGACCGATATTTATTAGTAAAGTGTCCAGCATGTTTTCTCCTCCTTATTTCATCATTGGAATGTTAACGCCTTTTTCTTTCGCAGTTTCCACAGCTAAGTCATATCCAGCATCCACGTGACGAACAACACCCATACCAGGGTCAGAAGTTAATACGCGCTCAATACGTTTTGCTGCTGCTTCTGTTCCATCTGCAACGATAACCATTCCAGCGTGAAGTGAATACCCCATACCAACGCCGCCACCGTGGTGAACAGACACCCAGCTTGCACCGTTTACACTGTTAATTAATGCATTTAAAATTGGCCAGTCTGCTACTGCATCACTACCGTCTTTCATCGCTTCTGTTTCACGGTTTGGAGATGCTACTGATCCGCAATCTAAATGGTCACGACCGATTACGATTGGTGCTGATAATTCACCATTTGCCACCATTTCATTAATGATGCGACCAAATTTCGCACGCTCACCGTAACCTAACCAACAAATACGTGATGGAAGACCTTGGAATTCAACTTGCTGACGAGCCATACGAATCCAGTTACATAAATGTTCATTATCAGCGAACTCGCGTAAAATTACTTCGTCTGTTTTATAAATATCTTCTGGATCACCAGAAAGTGCTACCCAGCGGAACGGTCCTTTTCCTTCACAGAATAATGGACGGATAAATGCTGGAACGAATCCTGGGAAATCGAATGCATTCTTCAAGCCTTCATCGAAAGCAACTTGGCGAATGTTATTTCCATAATCAAATGTAATTGCGCCTTTTTCTTGCATTACAAGCATTGCTTCTACATGTTTTGTCATACTTTCTTTTGATAATTGTACGTAACGTTCTGGATCTTCTTCACGAAGTTTCGCTGCCTCTTCTAACGTATAACCTACTGGAATATAACCGTTTAATGGGTCATGAGCAGATGTTTGATCCGTAACTAAGTCAGGGATAATATTACGATTTACTAACTCAGGTAAAATTTCTGCTGCATTGCCTAATAATCCAATTGAAATAGGCTCTTTCTTCTCTTTATACTCGTTTGCAATAGCCAATGCTTCTTCTAATGATTCTGTATACTTATCACAATATCTCTTTTCAATACGACGATCGATACTACGCTTATCTACATCAATAGCAATGACAACACCGCCATTCATCGTTACAGCAAGAGGTTGTGCACCACCCATACCACCTAAACCAGCAGTAAGTGTTAATGTACCTTTTAATGAACCTTCAAAATGTTGACGAGCTGCTTCACCAAATGTTTCATATGTTCCTTGTAGAATCCCTTGTGTTCCAATGTAAATCCAGCTACCAGCTGTCATTTGTCCGTACATCATAAGACCTTTTTTCTCTAGTTCTCGGAAGTGATCCCAATTCGCCCATTTTGGTACTAAGTTTGAATTCGCTAACAGAACACGCGGCGCGTCTTCATGTGATTTAAAAATAGCAACTGGTTTTCCTGATTGAACAAGTAACGTTTCATCGCTTTCTAACGTTTTTAATGAATCTACGATTGCATTGTAGCTTTCCCAGTTACGAGCTGCACGGCCAATTCCACCATATACAACTAATTCTTCTGGTTTTTCAGCTACCTCAGGATCTAAATTGTTCATTAACATTCGAAGTGCTGCTTCTTGCACCCAACCTTTCGTTTGTAACTCTGTACCTCTTGGCGCGCGAATTGTTTGTTGTACTTTTTCCATTTCAATCTCTCCCTTTTCTCATTTTATAGTGCTGCGTTTACATCTAATCTTTCTTTTATCGAATAATTCGTTTTTAACCAATGCGCAATATTTTCAATATCAGTTGAGAATATGCGGTCATTTGTAATAGAAGGTACTTGTTGACGGCCTTGATGGTAGAAGCTCTTCGTCACTGTACTCATGTTTTCAATACCGCGATATTCTGCTGCTTGCATTGCACAAATCATCTCAATTGAAAGAACACGTCTTGCATTTTGAATGATCTGATGTGCATGGCGTGAAGCAATTGTTCCCATACTTACATGATCTTCTTGGTTAGCAGAAGACGGAATTGAATCTACACTCGCCGGATGTGCTAACGTTTTATTTTCAGAAACTAGTGACGCTGCAGCATACTGCATAATCATTGCACCTGACTGCAGTCCTGGTTCTGGACTTAAAAATGGTGGTAAATCATTTAATTGCGGATTTACTAAACGCTCAATACGACGTTCTGAAATATTTGCAAGTTCTGCCATCCCTACTTTTAAGAAGTCCATCGCAAACGCAATCGGTTGACCATGGAAGTTACCACCTGAAATTACTTTTTCCCCGCCATCAAAAATTAGCGGATTATCTGTTGCGGCATTCATTTCAATTTCTAATTTTTCTTTCACATAATTCAAAACTTGCCAAGAAGCACCGTGTACTTGCGGGATACAACGAAGTGAATAGGCATCCTGTACACGTAGTTCTCCTTGTTTTGTTGTTAACTTACTATCATGAAGAATGTCACGAATTCTGCTTGCTACATCCACTTGCTCTTTATAACCACGTGCTTTATGAACATTTTCATCAAATGCATCAATAATGCCTTGTAACCCTTCAATTGTCATCGAAGCAATTAGTTCAGCTTGATACGCGGTTGCTTCTGCTTCTATATAAGAAAGAACTCCTTGTGCTGTCATCGCCTGCGTACCATTAATTAACGCAAGACCTTCTTTCGCTTCAAGTTCAATTGGCTCAAGCCCTTCTTCTGTAAGAGCAACCATTGCATGAACTCTTTTCCCTTTATAGAACACTTCACCTTCGCCTAATAATACGAGCGCAAGATGAGATAAAGGTGCCAAATCTCCACTCGCACCAAGTGAACCTTGTTGCGGAACGACTGGATGAATTTTACGATTTACAAACTCAAGAAGCATATTTACAACAAGCGGCCTTACGCCTGATACTCCTTTAAGCATCGTGTTTGCTCGTAAAATTAACATTCCGCGCGATACTTCTTCAGGGAATGGATCACCAATCCCGCATGCATGTGACTGAATTAAATTATGCTGAAGTGCCTTTACATCATCTTTTTGGATAAGCACATCACTAAACTTTCCAAATCCAGTTGTAATACCGTAAACGACTTTTCCGTCCTCTACAATTTTCTCAACTACTTCGCGGCACTCCGCTACCTTTTGCATACTAGTTGGACAAGCTGTTACACCTTCTCCTTCAAGTAATAACCTCTTCATTTCTTCAACTGTCAATGTATGTCCTGTTAACGTAATCATCATTTTTCCTCCTTAAAAAGGCAAAAGGGGACCTTATCTTTTTAAGACAGACTTCTGTCCTAAAAAAGTAAGGCCCCCTTCTAACTAATAGACTATGGGCAAATCATATGTGATTAATTCCTAAACCAATCGCCTCATGCTCAGATCCTTTTACAGGTGCACCAATCGTTCCATATAATGCAACAGCAACCCATTCGCCTTCTTTTTTTCCGTCGTATGGTGTACCGCGCACAATCGCAAAACGAAGTCCTACTGTACGAAGAACGTCTGCTAACTGAATTTGACCTCTCGTCACTCCGTACAAAGCTTCCATAATTGCATGATAAAGTGCATGTGTTTCTCTGTAAACGTCTGTTTCAATAACTTGGTTGCTCTTAGCCGCTGTTTCCATTGCTGCGACAACCTTTTGCGAATTCATCGAACCCACTTTCCCCGTACAATACTTCCAACCTTTTGGAATGGATAATACAGGGCTTTCATTCTCATCCGCAAGTGCCAACAGCATGGCCATGCGACCAATTCGATGTGTTCCTTGAAGAAGCATGTGACTCTCTCATTTCTTTTGAATTATTTGAATATTACTTAATTTAAGAATATATGAAAACGGTTAAATCGTCAATAGTTTAAACTCACATTCAAACAATTTTTTCATCCCCTCCATATTGTGTACACAAATTATTTACACAATTTTTCCAAGCGTGCTATAGTCTCACTAACAGATGCAAAGGGGCGAGATTTCAATGACAAAGCGAAAAGATATTCATTTTCGAATTGAAGAAAAATTACTTGAAAGGTTTGAAGCTGCACTCCATTACGAAGGTTTAAAGAAAACCGACGTATTAACACATGCGATTCAGCAATTTTGCACGAAGGTGGAATGTGAAAAAATGAATGATGTAAAACGTCAATATAACGTTAGCAACCATTTACAAACACGCATAGACACACATGCACATTACGAAGAAAAACACGTAGATTTAGATACGATTGTCATTAAACATTTACAACTTCAAGGGGAAGAAAACATATTTGAGGTTGGATGTGCTAGCGGAAAATTCCTTTCCCTTTTACAAACAAATGGTCATAAAGGCCCATTAACCGGATTGGATCAATCCGAAGCTATGCTTGCTGAGGCTGCTAAGACAAATAACTTAATAGAATGGAAACGAGGGGATGCTAGTAAACTCCCTTTCGAAACAAATTATTATGACCTAATAATCGCAAGACATATGTTATATCACATGAAAGATGTTGAAAAAACAGTTCAAGGATTCCATAAAGTAATTCGCCCAGGTGGCTCACTTTTAGCTACAACAAATTCTAGCGTTACACTACCTCGTATAGTTGAAATGTGTAACCGCATGTTAGACGCATTTGATTTACCGAAAACAACATCATCAGTCACTCCATTTTGTTTAGAAAACGGTAAAGAGATATTACAATCCGTTTTTCCAACTGTTGAAGAAACAGTTATTCATAATGCGCTCGTTTTTCATCATGCTACTCCAATAGTAAACTATATTTCTAGCATGTTTCCGTCGCTAAATATACCTGATAATACATACCTTCACGCGGAAATGAAGGTATGGCTAAAAGAAGAAGTAGAAAATGAATTGTCACTTCATAACGGTATATGGCGTGACCCAAAAACGTTAGCCATTTATCGATGTCAAAAAGAAAAAAGCTAGCATTTGCTAGCTTTTACACGTTTTCTCGTAAAAGTTTCTCCATGACTACATTGCCTTTACCACCATAAAAATCTGTATTATGTTCGTCTGCCACTCCAAAATAAGAGGCAATTGCTATTCCGAATGGTACAAATGCATGCCCTTGTGCTGTAATGATATTTGAGTGTTGCACAACTTCTTTATACACGAAATTTTCTATTGGAAAACAATCGAACTTTTGATAATCTATAGTCGCAGTATAAGAAATCCCCTTAAATAAGCCCGCTTTTGCTAGCGCATACGGTCCAGCGCAAATTGCCGCCACTAATTTTTCTTGTTCATGAAATTGACGAATGATTGAAAAAAGAGATTTTGCATCTTCCAACTGTACTTCTTCTCCACCTGGAATAAGTATCCCCTCATACTCATCTACACGTACTTCACTTACTTCTATATGCGGCTGCACTTGCAACCCTGTTTCACTTATAATCAATTCGTTCGTTAAGCCCGCTGTAATGATTTCATATTTATTTTTCAGCAATGCCGTTGCTACTGTTATTTCAAACTCTGCAAATGTTGGGTATACAAATAAAAGTATTTTTTTCATAGCCCTCTCTCCTTTAACCAGTCCATAAAATATACCTCTAAATCGTCCACTGTTAATCTATTCGTGTCCACATAAGTTACAGGAAATTGTTTATACCAGTCTTTTTCAGTTTCTACTAATTTAAATTGCTCCTCAAACGTACTTCTGTTTCTTGTTCTATCATTATTTTTTCTATCATATACATTCTTTTTCGTAACATCTAAGTAAAAAATCACATCCGAACGGCATTCTCTTAATTTATATAATTCATCTTTCAATTCAGTTTCTATATCCCACTCTTCTCCTATAATCGTTGGATAAAAGAGTGTAAAAAACTCAATGTCTTCTGGTCCGCGATCAAAAATTACGACTGAATCTTTCACATTTTGAAACTCCTTTATTTTTGCTTCCATAAACATTTTTTGATTCATAATAAACCCTACTTTTGAATTCATATCTAAATTCAATTTTTTTCGCTTCTCTACAATTGGATATGGATTTTCATATATAACTCGAAACCCTCTCTTTTCTAACCTTTTTGCTAATGTTGTTTTTCCGCTAGCCATCGGCCCTTGCAGTGAAATTACGTATGCCACGCCTCTCATTCCCTTACACTTTAGTACACCTATAATATACAGAATCTTGAAAACTCTCAACATTATATATATCATCTTGTTTCTTATTCTTATCTAACTTATAATGAAAAATAGAGATTATGACGGACGCATCAATAATGTAAGCTTGGAAATCCAAGCTTACATTATTTTTTGCTTTCCCTTTTCTAATAAAAAGAGTATACTAGATTAGAACGTATGTTCTTAATAATTACATACAGTAAGGAGATAGAACAATGGTATACGACACAAAAGCAATTTCTTGGAATGAATCTTTAAAACAACTTCAACGCCGCTATACAAACAAACAAGTTGACCGAAAAGAATTTGAGGATATTGAACTGATGGAATTCTTCCGCGATAACGACTACATTTCTTTACCTACACATATAAGCGGCCTATCAAAAACACGTTTTACTTCTTACTCTATTTTCACAACTGAAGATAAAGATCGTAAAGTTGGCACACTTATTATTGAGTATGTTGAAGATGATAATAATAATTTATGTGTTGAACAACTATACTTCGTTTAAACTATAACGCTTGGTCAAAATGACCAAGCGTTCTTGCTTTCTATGAATCTCACTGTATATAATATGAATAAAAGAAAACCGCTATCATTAAGGGGGGATATGCTTGCTCGAAGGATGGTTCAGTTGGTTCATTGTATTATGGACGGTTATTTTATTAGGGCTTATGTCTATCGGTGGATACTTTATGTTCAGAAAATTTTTAAAAAGATTACCAAAAGAAGACGGCATGTCCATTTTGGATTGGGAAGAACACTACATAAATAAAACGAGACATTTATGGGCTGACGAACAAAAACAATTGTTAGAAGAGCTTGTAAGTCCTGTTCCAGAACTATTTCGCGATGTTGCAAAATCAAAGATTGCTGGAAAAATCGGGGAACTTGCATTACAAGAAAATGCCTCTCAAATTACACAAGACTTAATTATTAAAGGATATATCATTGCCACACCAAAGCGTGATCATAAATTTTTAATTAAAAAACTACAAGAAAAAAAGATTGATTATTCTAACTATCAATCTTTACTCGCAAAGTAACTTCATATTATTTTCGATAAAAAAGACAGCGCCTTTGACGCTGTCTTTTTATTTGGTACATATACAGTTTTTAAGTTAGCTTCATATCTTTTTCATTGTAAAAACCATCTTCTTTTTCCATTTCCTTCTGTAATTTCGTAAAGGAACGGTACATTGCAATTCTCCATGACACAATCATCGCGAACGCAAGTAAGAAGAACATGCCACTAAGTTGTCCTAAATCAAGAGATTGGCTTAAGTATGTTTTAAATACAATCCGCACTACAAGTAATCCAATTAATATAAAAACAAATGCTTTTGAACGCTTCAAATAAATCTCTTGTCCTCTAATTTCAAATTTAGATGTTTTAATAAGAAAAATAGAGAAAATCAAACCGACACCAATTGCTTCTAACATTTCTGCTGGAGTTAATCGAAATTCAGGAAAAACATACATCAATGCGCCCGTACTCATAAAAAATGGTGGAAGTATAATTTTTTTCAATGTTGCAGGTTTCTTAGCTGCTTTTAAACGAATAAACATCGCACCGACAGCCATACAAACAGCAACGATACTGGATAAAACAACTATGTTCATATTTTCTCATCCTTTTTTGTGGCTATATGCAAAATATACTTTCATTATATGCTTTTCCGTTAGTATTTCCAACATTTTCGCAGAATAATACTAAAAACCGGTAAAACCACCAAATAAACTTGAGAAATATACGATAATTTTCGTCATCCAGTTAAAGTATAGGAAGACACCCATAACAATCATAATGTATCCTCCGACTTTCATGAAGGCCATACTATTTCTTTTAATCCAAGACATTTTCGTAATAAAGAATGACAGTACGAAAAACGGGATTGCAAATCCAAGTATGTAAGCAATCATGTATATCATTGCTGATTCTGGATTTGTTGCTGCTAATCCAATTACGGACACTAGAATTGGTCCGGTACATGGCGTCCACCCTGCTGCAAAAGCTAATCCAATTAGTACTGATCCAAAATAGCCACTTGGACGATTTTTAAATGTAAATTTACGGTCTTGCATTAAAAATTTCGGCTTAAACACCCCGACAATAATTAAACCGAACACGATGATAAAGATACCACCTAACTGTCTGATTAAATCTTTATAGTCAGTAAAGATTCCTCCAATAAAACTTGTACCAAATCCAATTGCAATAAATATAATTGAAAATCCAAGTAAGAAAAACGCTGTATGTATCATACTTCTTTTGCGAAGCATTGCATTTTCTTCTTTCAATTCAGAAACCGACATACCTGTTATGTACGATAAAAATGCCGGATAAAGCGGTAAGCAACATGGGGAAATAAATGATAAGAACCCGGCGCCAAACGCTAAAAAAATACTAATATCTTGCATCATTCCACTCCTCTCCCTAAATATTGTAACAAAAACACATAAAAATACTATGAACAATTCGTGAAATCACTTTTACAACGTGGCAATAAGAAAAAACATATTTTCTCACAGTTTCTAATAAAACGCTTTCATTTCCTTCTATTATATAGAAAAAACTCAAATGCATTATGAAACTCCTTTAATTGTTATTAACATAACAAAGGTAACATAGTTTCTCAAATAATTAGCACGCTACTAGTACGCCTATTTACATATTTGTTTAAAAATTATTTTTTTCAAATGCTGTCTCTATACAATGCAAAGTTGATTTTATAATACTTCTACTATTAATAATTTCAAGATTATGCATAAATATCATACTTTTATTATTATTCTATAAAATGTCATACTTTTCTTTCATTTGACCCTTTATTTCTAATTTTGTATACTTCCCTCTAGTTATATATTTTCGATACGGAACAACTTCATATAGATGGGAGGAATTTTTCATGCTTCGTTATTCTCTTTTAGTTTTATTAGGAGCGTGTAGTTATGGAATTTTAGCTATTTTTGTTAAGCTTGCATATGCAGAAGGATTTTCACTTGGAGAGGTAATTGGCAGCCAATATTTGTTCGGTTGGATTATTTTGCTTGCTATTACACTTCTATTTTCTAGACATCGCGTTCCTTTAAAGCAAGCATTACTTTTATTCGTTGCAGGAACATCTGCAAGTTTTACCGGAATTTTTTATTATGCTTCATTAAAAACTGTACCAGCTTCTATTGCAATTATTCTTTTATTCCAATTCGTTTGGGTCGGAATTATCATTGAAGCAGTCGCAACAAAAACATTACCTTCAAGAGAAAAAGTTATTTCTGTTATTTTCTTACTTGTAGGGACATTTTTATCCAGTGGTTTATTAGAACAATCAGCAAGTGCTTTCGATACGACTGGAATCATTTTAGGTTTATTATCTGCTGTTACATTCGCAACATACATTTTCGTGAGCGGAAAAGTTGCTGTTGAAGTACCTTCATTACCGCGCGGTGTTCTCTTAATGACTGGTGCTTTAACTTTAGTCATGATTGTATTCCCACCAACATTTATTTTTAATGGTGCCATTTCTCAAGGTCTTTGGAAATACGGTTTAGGATTAGGAACATTTAGTATCGTCATTCCATCTATTGCCTTTACAATCGGGATTCCAAAAATCGGTTCTGGCTTAGCGACTATTCTTGGTGCAGCGGAACTACCAGTTACAACAATTATGTCCGTATTCGTTTTAAAAGAGGCTGTACTATCTTCACAATGGTTCGGTGTATCACTTATATTAATTGGGATTGCAATCCCGCAAATTGCATACGCAATGCGTGGACGTTATCGTAAACATCATACGCATAAAAAAGTCGCAGCATAAAGTGAAACTTTAATTAGTTGAACCAATCGGGCTTTTATGGGATAAACGAGAGAGGATTTTCATTTGAGAATCCTCTCTTTTATTGTTGTATACTTATGGTAAATATTTTGCTGAAGAAAGAAGGCATACTACATGGTATCTATTTCAAATCAACTAAAAGAAAAACTTATTTCCATCCGTCGACATTTACATGAGTATCCAGAACTATCATATGAAGAGTTCGAAACAACAAAAGCAATAAAAAATTGGTTAGAAGAAAAAAATATTACTATCATTGATTCCAATTTAGAAACAGGAATTATCGCTGAAGTGTCTGGTAATAAAAACGGACCAATTGTAGCAGTTCGTGCTGATATTGATGCCCTTCCTATTCAAGAAGAAACACATTTGTCCTATGCATCTAAAGTACGAGGGAAAATGCATGCTTGTGGACACGATTTTCATACAGCTGCTATTTTAGGTACTGCTTTCTTATTAAAAGAAAGAGAATCTTCCCTAAATGGAACGGTTCGCTTCATATTCCAACCAGCTGAAGAAAGTAGTAATGGCGCTTGCAAAGTTATTGATGCTGGACATTTACGTAATGTGCAAGCGATTTTCGGCATGCATAATAAACCTGATTTACCAGTAGGTACAATTGGCATTAAAGATGGTCCACTGATGGCTGGAGTTGATCGATTTGAAATTGAAATTCACGGAGTTGGTACACACGCGGCTGTACCAGATGCTGGCGTAGATCCTATTGTCGCATCCTCTCAAATTGTGATGGCACTGCAAACAATTGTAAGCCGAAATATAAGTTCATCTCATAATGCGGTTGTTAGTGTTACAAATATTCATGCAGGAAATACGTGGAACGTGATTCCTGAAAAAGCTACGTTAGAAGGAACGATTCGCACGTTCCAAGCTGAAACACGTGAAAAGATTCCAGCACTCATGGAGCGTATTATTAAAGGTGTATCTGATGCATTAGGTGTAAAAACGAAATTCCGTTTTTATTCAGGTCCTCCTGCTGTTCACAACGATAAAGCTCTTACAGACTTATCTACTCAAGTTGCCACAAAGATGAATCTTAATATCATCTCGCCTAGTCCGTCAATGGCTGGAGAAGATTTCTCATTTTACCAACAGGAAATACCAGGTTCATTCGTCTTTATGGGAACGAGCGGTACACATGAATGGCATCATCCTGCTTTTACAATTAATGAAGAGGCACTGCCTATAAGTGCAGAATACTTTGCTTTACTAGCCGAAAGAGCACTTAAACAATTCTCATAAAAAAAGCCGTTCAAAGTGCATCTCAGCACCCTGAACGGCTTTTCTTATTAAGTTAAATCACGTTTTAAAAACACAGTATATGAAATACATAAAAATACGAACAAATAAAGTAGCAACATACATGATGCAAACGGGAATGTTACTCCATCAATAAAACTTCCATTCTTTGAAATACTATATAAATCTGTGTTTGCTGGCAATAAATATTTCGCCCAGTTATATCTAGTGGCTGCTAATAACGCAATATTGCCTGATAAAGCAAGGAATAGTGAAATACCAATTGCACCTCCACTAGATCTCGTTAACACAGAAATCATAAATGCAAACGATGCGTACACAACCGTTGGTAACCACGATAAAACATAATATTTACTTGCTTCCACAAAAATATTTTGTTTTATTATATTTCCATCTTGGAAAATAAACTCACTCCATGCAGGCTGTTGGAATTTATAAATAACAAGTCCACATAAAGCGGAGAAAATCATATTAAATATAAACAATAAAGCTGCAAATATAACGATTGCTAAAAACTTTGCTGTTAAAATTTTAAATCGACTCGCCGGACGGATTGTTAAAAATTTATATGTTCCCCAGCTATATTCATTCGCAAAAATTGTACTTGCATACACGAGGATAAATGGGAGCAAAATTGGAAATACGATAAAACCTGTATCTCTCATGAAAGAAAGTGGAGAACTGCTTGCCGGTGCTGTATCCGTATCTAAATGCTTCATCTTAAGCTGGTATTCTTTTACAAGCTCATCCCCTGATTTTTCTGCTAAAATAGCTTCTTTTTTCATGCCAAGCTTTTTCTCAATTTCTACAGTACGTTCTGTATAATCTACTTTCCATCCTTTTGTTTCCGGTTCAAAATACTTTACCGTAACCCACCCTAATCCGATTATTAATACTGCAATAACCGCAAATGGAATAATCGTTCGCTTCCGCTTAAATATTTTATACAGTTCGTTATATACTAAATTAAACAATATCTTTTCCCCCTGTTAATTCTAAAAATTGCTCTTCTAACGTTTTTCTTTCTTCATATACACGATACACTTGAATATTTTTCTCAAGCAATGTACGAATAACATTTGGGATTTCTTCATCTTTTACGTTAATAATTAATTCATTATCCTTTACTAAAACATCATACCCTAACATTTCCGCTGCTTTATTCGCATCATCTACACGTATACGGATCGTCTCCATCTCTTCACTTTGACTATGCTGAATATTTTGCGTAGCCACATATTCCCCGTGCTGAATAATGATAACTCTGTCACACATTAATTCAACTTCTGAAAGTAAGTGACTCGATACAAGTACAGCTTTTCCTTGTTCGTGTGCAATTTTTTTTATGTACATTCTCATTTCATGTATTCCACTAGGGTCTAATCCATTCGTCGGTTCATCTAGTACCAACACATCCGGATCGTGAATAAGCGCCTGAGCGATTCCTAAACGTTGTCTCATGCCAAGTGAATATGCCTTTACTTTACGATTAATTACTTGTCCCATTCCTAACAATTTCACTACTTCATCGATACGCTCTTCGGTCACATTACCATTCATTCGTCCGAAATATGTTAAATTTTCATACCCGCTCAAAAAAGGATAAAATTCGGGTGTCTCAATTACCGCCCCAATTTTCGCAGCGGTTTTTTCAAATTGCTGTTTCACAGATTGACCATCAATCCATACTTCACCTTCTGTCATACGGATCATACCAACCATCATTCTCATTAAAGTCGTTTTTCCAGCACCGTTTGGTCCGAGTAAACCGACAACCTCGCCTTTTTTCACTTCAAAACTAATATTTTGTACAAGTGTCTTTGAGCCGATTCGCTTCGTTAACCGATCGACTTTTACAATTGATTGTTCATTTGTCATTCTATACAACCTTTCCTTCCCATTCTTTGTCAGGTCTTTTCACTGTAACATGATTATTTTTATGTGTAAAATTGAAAAAAGCATGATTTCTCATGCCCTTTCTTTTAATCGCAACGAATTTTCATCTTTTAAACTTCGAACAAATCGATAACATTGCATCATCGTTATTAAAACGACAGTCATCATAATTATACTAATAATTACAAATGCATATATTGTAATTGGCGCACTATTTACTCCTTGTATCCCTGCGATTTTCATAAAGATAACCGTAAATAATTTTAAAAATAACATCCCATTAACTAATCCAAAAACAAACGCTGCTCCATAAATGAATAATTGCTCCTGACATAATAAACATAGTACTTCTTTTCTTTTTATATTTTCTGCTACATAAGATGTAAACTCCTCTCTCCTCACTAGCAAAAGGGAGTACATCATTTTATATGTAGTAAAAATACATATGAAAATTAGTACAATAAACAGTGTGTAAAAATACATTTGAAATACAAATGCATCCCCTACTTTCAAAATAGCTCCTTCATTAAATTGTAACGATATCATAAAAAACAAAATCATAGTACTCATAGCAATCCACATAAATTGCTTCATCCTTTTGGTAGCAAATGTTCTAATATTTTTTCTCGCTAACCGACATAAAGACATAAAATTCTTCCCCTACCTTATTACATACGCATTCTATACTACTAGTGTATAAAAATATGACATTTTAAACATCGCACTACAATCGGAATTTCTTCTAAGTCTTTAGTCCTAGAAAACGAAATGATAAAAAATCACATTTAGAATATAATTGTAAAAAGGAGGAGATTGCATGCGTATAAAATTACTATCAATCTTGTGTTTATTATTACTCACAAGTTGTAGCCAAATAAAAAACAATGAAGTTGCCATTGTTGAGCCATACAAATTAACAAAAGAGCAAGCTTCTATTTTACAAATGACTCCTTTTCAAGAAGGAAATAGCATGTTTTATAACGTTACTCTTAAAAATGATAAAGATGAAATAAATGCTACAATTGATTATTATAACAATGGTAAAAAAACAAAAGAAATTGCTAATATAGCTACCTCACACTTTTCAAAAAAGAAAGTAAAGCTTTCTTTTTTACCACCACATTTCCAATTCGATAAAGATATACAAGAAAAAAGGCAGTGGTATCTGAATATTGAAGGTGGTTCAACACTTGTTCCTGAAGAAGCGCCACCAAGCGTAAATAGCTCTGCAACTACTACAATCCAATCTATAAAAAATTTAAAATACAATCAAAAAACAACTTTAGCTGCTGTAATCCAAACCAGTAAAGAAACTGTAAGCGTTCCTACCATTGATGAAGAAACAGGTATTGATCTACTCTTAAAAGAAAATGAACACGTTTATCTATTTAGTATCGAGCTAAAAAAAGAACAATAAAGCGGAAATGCAACTTAAGTTGCATTTCCGCTTTATTGTTTAATAAGGTGTACTTTTATAGATTTGAATTAAATCCATATTCTGTTACTACTATTGCTCATCTTCTACTTCTATTCTTTTCTTCTCTCTTGCAATTTTTAAAAACTCTAGCAGCTCTGGATTACTATTCATTTTTTTGTAAGCCACTGACATTTCTGCAACAAAATTAGAATCATATAACTCTTTATATACAACTTCTGTTTTATATAACTTATTTGCCGACACGGGTATTACTGTAATTCCAATCCCTGCTGCTACAAGCCCCATAACTGTTTGATACTCTGTTGCTTCTTGTACAATACGCGGACTAAATCCAACTTCTCTGCAAAGAGATAAAATTGTATCATACAAAGCTGGCCATACTGGTCTCGTAATAAATACAAACGGCTCATCTCGTAAATCTTCTATATGTATTTCATCTTTCTCTGCAAGTGGATGTGCCTTTGGTAAACATAAGGTGCAAGATAACCTTTGAATTGGCTCTAATTCTAATAATTGTGTTGGAATTGGTGGACGTAAAAAGCCAATATCGATACGGTTATCATGAAGTGCATGAACTTGATCTGGTGTTGACAATTCATGTAATGCAACAGACACTCTCGGAAATTTTTTTCTATATTCCCTAACAATTGATGGTAAAATATCATATATCGCCGCACCTACAAAACCAATTGAAAGTGATCCTACTTCTCCCCTTTGCGCACTTTGTGCAACTTCTACTGCTTTTTCAATTTGTTCAAACGCCTTTTTTACTTCTTTTAAAAACATTTCTCCTGCTTCTGTTAGTTCAACCTTTCTTTTCGTTCTTGAAAATAATGTAACTCCCATTTCTTTTTCTAATTGCTGTATTTGTTGACTAAGTGGTGGTTGTGTCATTTGTAAACGAGCAGCCGCCCGTCCAAAGTGTAACTCTTCTGCCACAACAACAAAATATTGCAAATGCCGTAATTCCATTTTTGGACACCCTTTTCACTTTCGATTAATATGTCTAATATATTAATAACATATAATTTATATATTAGACAAATATTTTGAATGAACGTATAGTAGAAATTGTTAATTCTTTTTTACAATTTTTATGTAAAAAAAGAAAGAGGTGGTTACTGTATGAAATGGTGGAAGTTAAGCGGACAAATTTTATTACTATTTTGTTTCGCTTGGACAGGTGAATGGATTGCAAAACAGGCACACCTCCCAGTTCCAGGAAGTATAATCGGTATTTTTTTATTATTAATTTCATTAAAATTTAACCTAGTTAAAAAAGAATGGATACAGGACGGAGCAGATTTTTTATTAAAAGAACTTATTTTATTTTTCATCCCTTCTGCAGTCGCTGTCATACGTTACAGAGATACACTAACACAATATGGAATCGATCTCATTTTAATTATTATGATTAGCACTCTTTGCGTTACCTTAGTTACAGGACTTTTAACAGAATTGCTACTAAAGCGGAAAGGATCAACGCAATGATCGGATTTCTTTGTTTACTATTAACACTATTCACATATTGGATATCAAAAAAAATGTATCAACGCTGGAATTGGAGTCTACTTTCTCCTCTTCTCGTATGTCCCATTATTTTAATTGCTTTATTGCTCGGATTAGATACGCCTTATGAAACATATGAATCTGGTGGTCACTGGTTAACTGAATTATTAAAACCCGCAACAGTTGCTTTTGCATGGCCAATCTATAAATACTTTGATTTATTAAAGAAACATGGAATGGCTATCTTACTTAATGTCATTGTCGGTTCGTTTTTATCAGTCATTACTTCAGCACTACTAGCAAATTATTTTCAAATTGATTCATCACTAGAACATAGTTTAGCGCCACATATCGTAACAACACCAATCGCAATGGCTATTTCAGAAATGATTGGTGGTATGTCACAATTAACTGCTGTATTTGTCGTTTTAACTGCCTTAACAGGAGCATTGCTCGGCCCTTCTCTCATACGTATTTGCCGTATTAAAACAGCAATCGCAAAAGGTATTATGTTAGGAACAAGCGCAAATGGAACCGGTACATCAAAAGCATTCGAAATCGGTCCTGTGGAAGGAACAATTGCAAGTTTATCTATGCTTTTAACAGCAGGCGCTAGTTTAGTTATCGTTCCGCTTTTCTTGTCTTGGATACATTAAAGAAGCAAGTATTTACATACTTGCTTCTTTATCTATATATTGGCACAGCAATTCATAATCCTCTGGAAAAGCTAAACACAATTGTTCAACTTCATGTATCCCTTTCCAAGCAATTTCATGTATTAACTCATCAGGATCTTGGATTTTCATATTACCGCCTATTTGTTTAACAAAATAATAATGGACATACACTGGAACACCGTATGTAATACCCTCTTTTTCATATATTTTATTTACAACTTCCACATTGTAACCTGTTTCTTCCCAAACTTCCCTGATACAACATTCTTCTAGTGTCTCTCCCTTTTCAAGTCCTCCACTTGGGACAGACCACCTTTTTTCTTCTCCCTCTTTGCCCTGCAATACCATTAAAACTTTATTTTTTTCATTTACACATACCGCTGCACTACCTATCCATCTCTCCATAAACATCCCTCCCCTACTAAAATTCGCCTTCTTTATTATTTTCCCCTTGAAAAAAAGAGGAAAATAATAAAACAATGACGAAAAGTTACATCAACTTCATAGACAATCCCTTCTTAGAAATTAAAACTGGAAGGATGAAAATATGATTTCTAATTATGTTGTGGAATGTGTCTTTTGTGAAGAAAATCGAAAACCTCGCCAAGCTATTGTCACAGTTCCCGCCACTACTCAACTACTAGCCCTTGAAAAAGTGCGCGCGGAATGCAAACGTCGCTTCGGAAAAACTGTATTATTGCAAACAGAAATTAAAGAAGAAATAATTTTCGAACAAAAAGAAAGCTGACCATAAATTGGTCAGCTTTCATATCCGATCATATTTTCACATGAAGATTAGGGGCATCCTCTTTAAGGATCGGGATTTTCCCATTATGTACGTTCCATAATGGTCATCGAACAATATATTTCTATGCAATTAACTATTGAATAGAATAGGGCAAAACTTGTTCGCATTTTTAGAAAAGGGATAGGGATATAATTCAAGTAGTACTTCGAATACTCGAACTTTACACTCATAATATTAAAACAAATCCTTTTATATGGGAAATATGAATTACCTATATAATTCATTCGTAAAATATATTAATAGTTTGCTATATTAATTTTATCTCTCTATTTGTAGGCAGTAACCCCCTACTGATTATAATTTCACTTTATTCCATCAATAGCATACATCCAGCTAAAACCGGTGTCATAATCATCGAAAACCTCAAAAGCGTTCGCGGTGCATAATTTGTAAACTTCGCACCAATGTATGCCCCTAACATGGTCCCAATCAATACTTGCAATAACAATATATAATCTAAATATCCTTCCGAACTATATCCTATCCCGCCTCCAATTGCAATCGGTAATATAACAAGCATTGTTGTCCCTACAGATTGCTGAATCGTAAGTCCCAATAGAACCATTAATCCAAGTTGAATAAACGGTGCAGAACCAATCCCAAATGAACCAGCCATCATTCCAGTAACTAATCCAAGGCATACACATTTCAACAAGTAGTTCACGGAAAACTCTTTATGTTTATATAAAGACGACTTTTCTTTGTTTTGGAACATAATTAATTTAATAAACATAAAAATTGCCGATAAAAATAACATCCCAGCTGTAAACCAATGAAGAAGATGTGCTGGTATAAGTGAACCAAATTTAGAACCAATATAAGAGCCAATTGCGCCAAATCCCCCAACAATCCCGCCTATAATAAGTGCAACATTGCCTTCACGGTAATGACTTACAACACCTGATAATGTCGTAAATGCCATTGCAGTTAAAGATGTTGCAAGAGCAACATGAATAGGAATTTGGAATACTAAAGTGAGTATCGCGATAATAAACCCAGCTCCTCCAGCTCCAACAAATCCTAATAAAATACCCATTACTAACATTGTTATAATTATTGCCACAGACTTTCCCTCCAGTAACACAATTATCCATCATATTTATCCTTACATACAAATAAAAAGCATCCTAGATGGATGCTTTTTATTTCAATGATATGTACTTAATCTTGATTAATCAAAATAACTGCTGGACCAGCGACCACCACTCCAGCTACTTCTATCTTTTCAAATTCCTTTACTGTAATAGAGATAACTCCTTCTCTTTCCATCAATTCTTTACTCAGGACATCAGTCGGGATTGCTTTCACCGTCTTACCTCCTTTTCATTTATACAATATGATAAAGTGAAACTTTAATGAGTGGGGTTTTTGTCCGTACTTATTAATTATTATCCCTCACCAATCGGACTAATAATCACCCAATGCATCTATATATATGCATCACCTCCGCTTTCATTCCTTATTCCACTCAAAAACCTTCTCCCCCTTCCGTGACATATTGAAAAATAAAAAAGAAGCTATAACATATAGCTTCCCTCTACGTTTCTTTAATCTTTATGCACCGTATATTCCATGACTTTTCCATCTCTATCAAATTGGAAAACAAGCTGTTCGCTATCTATTGGAATAAAGCCACGTTCAGTCCCAAGATAATACAAAGTGGTAACTCCTTCTTCCCCACTTCTCGTTTCCGTTGGAGCCCCTAATAATTGTATAATTTCTTCATTTGATTTCCCTATTAATTTATATTTTTGTAATAGATCATCTACCATATATACCCGCTTATCTGCATGATTTAACCATCTATTTTGATTAAACTTTGATGTATATTCATTTACACTTAGTTGTACAGTGCATACTATTAATGGTATGAGTGCTACTATTACCCCCCCAACATTTGCTTCTTTTCTTCATTACGATTTTTAGAAACATATAAAATAGCCCTTTGAATCATGACTAATAAAACAAATGGTATGAATACTACAAAAATGCTCCTTACACTTAAGGGTATATGGACCATATCAATGACGAATATAAATAGAATGTACATTACTATATACAAACAAAAATAGACATACAAAATGCCACGTAGCATAGCGTTCAGAAAGATCTCCCCTTTTAACTCACTATATAATTCATCCGGCTAATCATTTCTCGAATCTGTTCTAATTCTTGCACTGTATATACTACTTTCCCTGCTAAGATTTCATTTCTGAAGAACGTTACAATTTGCTCCCGATCTTTTAATCTAGGTGTTTCCTCACTAGAAAGATCTATTATTTCTTTTCCATTTTCATTATAAAAATATACAACTGGTTTTACCTTTTCTTTTATACTATTAGCCTGCATTTCTTTCAAACAATTGTATAAAATTTGAGATAGTTTCTTCGCCTTATATACTGGATTTCCTTCATTTTTCACTTGCATAGTTGACGAATCTTTACCTACTATATATTCAAATGTCTCTTCTTTTTCAACTTCTTGTTGATACTTACCCATTTCATCAATCATAAATGAATATATACCAGCATTTTCTTTCGTTAAACCATGAATTAATTTCTCTTCCCATTCTTTCGTCTCAAGTAGATAAATACCAGTTTTGCACAAGATGAGATGATGGATTCGATTATCGTTTATTTCACTATTATTTTTAATAAAAACATTCGGCATGATTTCAATTTCAGCATCTAATATGATGCCTTGCTCTATGAATCCTCGCTTCATATAATGTAATGTTTCGTACGTATTCATTTCAGCGCCGTTTTTAGTATATTCTCGTAAATTTGCAATTAATTTTTGAAACATATGTATTTCGTTATTATGTTTATTTTGTATTTCACTACGTTCTTTACTATGTTGCATAGCTAATTGATTTTTCATCATACGCATATTTTCAATTTCTCTATTTGCACTTACTTGTAAATCATTGTATTTTTTCTGTTCCATATTTTTTAAATTATTTTGTTGTTCTTTATGCTCTATCACCGTAGCTGCAATTTCGTTTTCATACGTTTCAATTGCTTGTTTCTTTTCAAATTCTACTTGCTGACTCTCTGATTCTAACTGTTTATTTTTATAAAACAGCACAAATACTACAGCTAATAATATTAAAACCGCACCTATTAGCACATAATTCATATTTTTACCCCTTTATTTCATTTTCTATTATTTTTTTAAAATATATCTACTATAGTATACTATGGTTTCGATATAGACTTTGTAAAAGTTGTATATTTTTAATAAAGTGAAACTTTAATCAGTGGGGGTTTTGTTCCTTCCCCACTGATTATTAGTTGAACCAATCGGGCGTTTACTGGCAATTGATCCCCCCTAACTTCTTTGCTTCCGCTGAATTTTGAGGTGGGGGGTCTTACCGCCAGTTAATGCGGGATAAAAGGCACCTCTGACGGGGCACCTTTTATTTTCACTCTATTGTACACCATACTGAATATAACTTGGATCGTAGTATATCCATTGATTTGTCCCTAAGCAAAGCCATCCATCTTGCTTACTCCATACTCGATACGATTCACCATGATGTAACTGTCTTATAACATTTCCTTTTAATGATGGAGCGTCACGTAAATTTACATTATCACCAGTAATAGTCGCCACATAATGTTTATACTGAATATAACTCGGATCATTATATACCCACTGATTTGTCCCTAAACAAAGCCATCCATCTTGTTCTCCCCAAACTTCATATGTTTCGCCACGATTTAATTGGCGAATTACACTAGACTGCAAAGATGGTCCACTTCTCAAATTCACATTATCTCCATTAATTATAGCAACCCCGTACACTGGAGTTGCATTATTAGGCGGAGAAACATTCCCTCCACCACTTGCTCCATTCCCTTGTAAAGCTTCTAGTGAAACTGCAGCTGATACATCACAATTTCCTACACCTGAAATTTGTCCAGAATCTGTGTACTGCCATGCTGTCCACGCTGTCCATCCACCAGCATCAGCAGGCGGTGTACTCGAGTATTTAGCAATCCAAAGTGGAATATCACTTAATCCGCTAATTCCGAACTCATTAATATACCAAACTCCTGTATATAACATTACATCTTTTCCAGTAGCCTGTTTCACATAATTTATGAAGCTTCTTGCCCAATTCGATATAGCGCTACCAGTTAAATTACTATTACTCGGATCTTTTGGTGATTCTAAATCCAGAACTGGCATTAAGTCTGTCTGGTTACTTTGTAATATACTCACAAAATATTTCGCCTCTGAAATTGCATCATTTTGTTCTGGACGTGCAAAATGGTATGCACCAATTAATACATTCGCACTTCGGGCTGCTTGTACATTTTTAGTAAAAGTAGGATCAATGTAATTTACACCTTCTGTCGCTTTTGCATACGCTGCTGGAATTCCAGATGCCTTCACTGCATTCCAATCAATATTCCCTTCCCAATGAGACACATCAATAAACGTAACATTTGAACTCGATCTGTTTTGCATATAAAATCTCCTATCAATTTTTTTACTTCGTATACATACAATATGTACAAGTTTCATAAGAGGACACGACATTTATGCTATAGAAACAAAGAGTAAATATATTTTGTATACAAAATAAAAAAGACCTTGTATTTACAAGGCCTTTTGCAAACTCCCTTTATTTTGTAACAAGTACATATTATAATACAAACCTTGCTCACTTAGTAATTCTTGATGTGTTCCTCTTTCTACTATCTCTCCATCATGCATCACAAAAATTTGATCTGCATCTTGAATTGTAGATAACCTATGCGCAATGGCTATCGTCGTTCTACCTTTTCGCATTTGTTGCAACGCTGTTTGAATAGCCTCTTCTGTTTCTGTATCGATATTAGCTGTTGCTTCATCTAATACTAATACTTTCGGATTCGTTGCTATCGTTCTAGCAAAAGCAATTAATTGTCGTTGACCGCTTGAAAATGCTGCACCTCTTTCTACTACTTCTGTTTCATACTGCTCTGGTAACTTTTCAATAAACGTATTCGCTTGCACAAATCGAGCAGCTTCTTTTACTTCTTCATCCGTAATTTCTTCATTATACATACGAATATTTTGCTTTACATTTCCAGCAAATAAAAATGCATCTTGCAATACGAGTCCTATTTTCTTTCTAATTTCTCGTTCTTCAAATTTTTCTAAATCTACACCGTCTATTACAATATTTCCTGACTTAAGATTATAAAATCGCATTAACAAATTCATAATCGTACTTTTTCCGCTACCAGTATGCCCAACAAAAGCAACCGTTTGCCCTTGTTTCACGTGAAATGATACATTTTTTAAAACGTCACGCTTTCCATCATACGAAAAAGTAACATTTTTAAATTCAATATCTCCATCTACAACTTGAGGATTCTCATTGCCTTTTTGAACCGGTGCTAAATCTTTCTCGTCCATTAAATGAAATACACGTGATGACGAAACAAGTGCCTGTTGGAAAAAGGACAATTTCATCATCATCTCATTTACAGGTTGGAAGAAACGATGTATATAGTTAACAAAAGCATATAAAACTCCTACTTCAACAGGGCTCTTTAAAGCATCAATCCCAAATAAACCTAGTACTAAAGCAATAGCTACAATATGTACTAAATCCGTAGCTGGTCGTAAAAGTAATGCGTCTAACTTCAATGTACGTCGCCCTGCACTATAATGTTTATTATTCACTTCTTCAAACTCTTTTCTCATACGTTTTTCTTGTCTGAACACTTGAACAATATTCATTCCTTGTATGGACTCGTTCAATTTTGCATTTAACACGCTTAGTTGATTACGTACTTCTAAATAAAAAGCTGCACTTTTCCGGCGATATAATACCATAATCGCGAACATTATCGGAATTAATACGAGAGAAAATAACGCTAATTTTACATCTAATAAAAACATCGCTATTAAAATACCTACTAAAAAGACTACATTTTTCACAAATGTTGATAATACACTGACATAAAAATCTTTAATCGCTTCCGTATCATTCGTTATACGAGATACGAGCGTACCAATTGGCGTACGATCAAAGAAACTTAATGATAGCTTTTGAACATGTTCATATACTTCAACTCGCATATCTTGAACAATCTTAAAAGCAATGTTCTGAAAGTACAATAGATTTAAATACGTAAATAATACTTTTAATAAATGAGCAACTATGTAAATTACAAATAAAGTAACGAGTGCTGATCGTTCAAAATCCTGCGGTACTAGGTGTTCATCGAGGAATTGTTTAATTAAAAAAGGCCCCATCATTTCCGTTACTGTCGCACCAACTAAAAAGATAAATGCTAAAGATAGCAACCCTTTATATGGCTTCATATAAGAAAGCAATCTACTTAAATCACTTCGCTTCTTCTCTACCATCATACGCCTCCTTTCTCAACTAAAGCTTCTAATTGCTGACTTTCATACATTTCTTTATACCAGCCGTTTTCCTTCATTAATTCCTCATGTGTACCTCTTTGTACAATTCTACCTTCATCAACAACAAGAATAAGATTGGCATGCTGAATTGCACTTAATCGGTGTGCAGTAATAATCGTCGTTTTCCCTGCTCTTTCCCTCTTTAAGGCACTTAAAATTGTCTCTTCTGTTTTTGCATCTACCGCTGATAAACAATCATCCAAAATTAAAATTTCAGCATTTGTTAATAAAGCACGAGCAATAGAGATTCGCTGTTTTTGACCACCAGATAACGAAACGCCTCTTTCCCCTACTACTGTTTCATATCCTTCTGAAAATTGGAGGATATCATTATGAATACAAGCAATATCTGCAGCTTGGGTAATTTCATTATATGTAGCATCCGCCTTTCCAAAGGCGATATTCTCACCAATACTTGCTGAAAATAAAAAATGATCTTGTGGCACATATGAAATAGCAGAACGGACACCATGAAGTGTTAAATCTCGAATATCTCGCTCCCCAACTTTTAATTCACCATTAAAATGATCATACTCACGGATTAAACATTTTAATAAAGTCGTTTTCCCTGCACCTGTACGTCCTACAACTCCTAGCGTTTCGCCCTTCTTCAAATCAAAGTGAATATCGTTTAAATGTAACAGTTCATTTTTCTTATACGAAAATGAATCAACGGCAAACGAAACATTACCGCTCGCTATCGTATGTACAGCATTTTCTCTATTTACTACATCTGATTTTTGTGAAAGAATTTTTTCTACACGGTCATATGAAGCACGCCCACGCTCCATAATATTGAACAACCATCCAAACGCTAACATTGGCCAAACGAGGGTACCTAAATATGTCGTAAATGTAACGAGATCACCTACTGTTAATTCACCTCTTACAACTAATACCGATCCGTAACATACTGCAATTAAAAAAGAAAATCCAACGATAAGAGCGATTGTCGGATCAAATAACGAATCAATACGTGCAACTAACACATTTTTATGCACAACATCTTCTGATTTTTTTCGAAACGCCTGCAAATCTTCTTTCTCTTGTCCAAGCGATCGAATCACTTTCATTCCACTCATACTCTCTTGCACTTTATCATTAATTTCCGAAAACGATTGCTGTGCTTTATGAAACCTTTTATGTAATAACGTTCCATAATAATTTGTCGAAATGGCTACAATCGGCATCGGAATTAAACTTAACAATGTTAACTTCCAACTAATTGTAAAACCCATCGCTACGAGTACACATCCCCCAACAGCTAATGAATCAACAAGCGTTAAAACACCCGCTCCAGCAGTTTGCTGGATCGCTTGAATATCATTGGTCGCATGTGCCATTAAATCACCTGTTCGATTTGACTGATAGAAAGATGGACTCATCTTTGTAAAATGTTCATATAAATTTTTTCGTAATTGGCGAGCTAATTTTAACGAAGACCCGAAAATCATAATACGCCATATGTAACGTAATATGTACATCGTAATACCTACAATTACTAATAGTACAACCCAATTTAGTAACTTATTGGTCGTCAATGTTCCATCATTAATTTCATCTACAACGATTCCAATTACTTTTGGTGCTACAAGTTCTAAAAGTGCAACGCCAAATAATAAAATAATTCCGGTTATGTATGCTCGTTTTTCTTGTTTAAAAAACCACGCTAAATTCATAAACACTTTCATTTTTTTCCTCCTCCCTTAAAATGAGCGATGTTTTCAGTTTATCAAAAATACAGAATTTTTAAAAGTTTTAAAAACTGTAACTAACAAAAAGAAAGACACTCTTAGCGAGTGTCTTTTAGCGCTTATTTCATTTGTTGCTTGTTCATTGCGCTCATCATTTGATTGATTTTCTTTTGGGAAGGTTTTTGTCCCATTTGCATCATCATCATTTTTAACATTTGTTCGTTAATTGGTGGATTTTTTTGTAAGTAATTCATCATGTATTTGCGGGCAATGAAAAATCCTAACGCCACGCCTGCTACTAGTGCTACTACGCCCACTAGAATACCTAACCAAATTGGCATATATTTTCCTCCTTCATGTTGTCTACCTTACAGTGTACTAAAACCTTTTCAATAAGACAAGATACAATTCGACATTTTTTACACATATGTTCGTACTTGTTTTAGAGGATTCAGCCATCCGTACTTTGTATTTTCATAATCCATAGCTAAAAATGTTAATTCACACTTTCTTAACACCTCAAAGAAAGTCGTTTCCATAGAGACATTTCCAGAGGTATTCATACGAATATAGTGCGGTTTCACCATTATTTCACCGTACTCCGCTCCCGTATAAAGTGTATGTGTATGATGTGTTCTATCATATTTACCAAGAACGCGCAAAGCTTGTTCTAATTTATGATGAATTTTCATTACTTGCAATGGTTTTGTTATATACATCATTTGTTTATATAACACTTTTTTCTCCGAAAGGGACCCAGATTCTGAAAATCGAGCAAATAAATCAAAAAACAAATATTCACGACCAAAATAAGATTTCGCAATATCCTCTTGAATTAAATACAATTCATACGTTTTCATTTTTCCCCTCCCAATCTGGACAACCTTTTCTCTTCATTATATATAAGAAAATTTGCAATGATTGTCTGACTGCGGAGAGATAAAAAACTTTTTCTGTCGAAAAAACTCATTTACATAGAAAAATCTCTCCATGCCGGAGAGATTTTTCTGAAATCATTAAAGCATTTCTTTTACTTTACGAACAACGTTCTCTACAGTAAATCCATACTCTTCCATAATCTTCTCACCAGGAGCAGAAGCACCGAATGTATCGATACCTAACACATCTCCTTCAAGACCTACGTAACGGTGCCATCCGAATGTAGCACCCATTTCGATTGCGAAACGTTTTGTTACTGCTTTTGGTAATACAGATTCTTTGTACTCTGCAGTTTGAGCTTCAAAACGATCCATAGATGGCATGCTGACAACAGCTGCGTCAACACCGTCTGCTGCTAATGCTTTTTGAGCTTCAACAGCTAGGCTTACTTCAGATCCAGTTGCAAGTAAGATAACATCAGCCGTTTCTTTCTTGCTTGCAGAAACTACATATGCACCTTTTGCTACTTTTTCATACGTATCATCTTTTGCACCTTCTAATGTTGGAAGGTCTTGACGAGTTAATACTAAAGCAGTTGGTTTGTTTGTAGATTCTAAAGCCAGTCTCCAAGCTGCAACAGATTCGTTACCATCAGCTGGACGGATAACAGAAACGTTCGGCATTGCACGAAGCGCTGCTAATTGCTCGACTGGTTCATGTGTTGGACCATCTTCACCAACAGCGATACTGTCATGTGTGAATACATACGTTACTGGCAATTGCATTAATGCTGCAAGGCGAATTGCTGGACGTAAGTAATCAGAGAATACGAAGAACGTACCACCGTAAGTTTTTAAACCGCCATGTAATGCAATACCGTTCATTGCTGCACCCATTGCGAACTCACGTACACCGTACCAAATGTTTTTACCGCTGTAATCATCTCTTGTAAAGTCTTTTTCGTTATTCATGTATGTTTTGTTAGAACCAGCAAGGTCAGCAGATCCACCGAAGAATGATGGTACAGACTCTGCAATTGCATTAATTACAGCACCAGAAGAATTACGAGTTGCTGCTTTTGATCCTAATTCATAAGTTGGTAAATTTTGCTCCCAACCTTCTGGAAGTTGACCGTTCATTGCTGCTTGGAATTCGTTTGCTAATTCTGGGTATGCTTGTGCATATTCACCTAACATAGTGTTCCACTCTGCTTGCGTAGTTTCACCAACATCTTGTACTGTTTTACGGAAGTTGTCGTATACCTCTTCTGCTACGTGGAAATCTTGCTCAGCAGTCCAAGCATATGCTTCTTTCGTTAATTTTGTTTCTTCTACACCAAGTGGAGAACCATGTGAAGCTGATTTTCCTGATTTGTTTGGAGAACCGAAACCAATTGTCGTTCTTACTTCAATTAGCGTTGGGCGTTTTTCGTCAGCTTTCGCTTCTTCAATTGCTTTCGCGATTGCTTCAATATCGTTTCCATCCTCAACACGGATTACTTGCCATCCGTATGCTTTGTAACGATCTTCTACACTTTCAGAGAATGAACGATTTAAATCGCCATCTAATGAAATATCGTTTGAATCATAAAGCACAACAAGGCGACCTAATTGTAAATGAGCAGCTAATGAAGATGCTTCAGCAGAAACGCCTTCCATTAAATCTCCATCACCACAAATAGCGTATGTATAATGATCTACTACATTATACGCATCACGGTTATATTTAGCAGCTAAATGTCTTTCAGCCATTGCCATACCTACAGCAGTTGCAATACCTTGTCCAAGTGGACCAGTCGTTGCATCTACACCAGCTGTATGACCGTACTCAGGATGTCCTGGAGTTTTGCTTCCCCATTGACGGAAGTTCTTTAAGTCATCCATTGTTACATCATAACCAGATAGGTGAAGTAGGCTGTATAATAACATTGAACCATGACCTGCAGATAATACGAAACGATCACGGTTAAACCACGTTGGGTTATTTGGATTGTGTTTCATAAATTGAGTCCATAATGTATAAGCCATTGGTGCTGCACCCATTGGCATTCCTGGGTGACCAGAGTTTGCTTTTTCAATCGCATCGATGGATAATGTGCGAATCGTGTTGATAGAAAGTTGTTCGATTGAATGTGACATGCTATTCTTCCCTTCGCTTATATTAGTAAACGTTTTATACATTTATATGATAGCTTCCCACGCAAGATTATACAACATGTATCGACAAATATGTTGATATTTTTTTGATTTTTTATAAAAAAATCAATGTTTCCGGGAATGTATGGGCATTCAATATGACATACTTTTTCATTATTTTTATTTTAAAAAGAAAGGGAATTATCTGTATATTTATACAAATTTCTTCTATTCTTACTTTTTTAAATACGTTTTTAAAAACATAAAAAAGCATCTAACTTCGATGCTTTTCAAATAAGTTAAACAATCCGTTTCCGAATCGAACTTGAAATCAAATCAATTATAATTACCATTAAAATAATACCTAATAAAATAATCCCAACACGAGACCAATTCCGTGAACTCAGCGCAAAAATTAAAGGTGTACCAATCCCTCCCGCTCCAATAACCCCTAAAATCGCAGCGGATCGTACATTAATTTCAAATCTGTATAACGTATACGATAGAAAATCTGGTAACACTTGTGGTAACACTGCATACCAAAGTATTTGAAAACGGTTTGCTCCTGTTGCTAGCAACGCTTCCGTCGGTCCTTTATCTATGTTTTCAATTCCTTCTGAATATAGTTTCCCTAACATTCCAATAGAATGTAATCCTAAAGCTAATACTCCTGCAAAAGAGCCTGGACCAACAGCTTTTATAAATAAAAGAGCCATAACTAATTCAGGAAACGTACGAACAAAACTAAGTACAAATTTCCCAGATCCTGAAGTTAATTTTCCACTACTCATATTCGTTGCCGCCCAAAAGGCAAACGGAACAGATAAAAATGCAGAAATAAATGTACCTAATATCGCAATTGCCAACGTATCAATTAATCCATGTAATAAATCTTCACCATCTGGCAAAGATACATACGACCAGTCTGGATTTAATATCCCTGTCATAATTGCTTTCGTGATTTCACCTGCTGTGTCCTTTATCCCTTCTAATGGTACTCCTGAAAAGGCCCATACATATACAACTGTAAGTGCTATTAAAATAATCCAGCGATATATACTCGGTTTCTTCGGTTTTGGCACAATCATCGTCGTTCTATTCATTATAGTTTCTCCCGCAACAATGTACTAATGTAGTCAATTAACAAAACAACAATAAGGGTATAGATAATTATAGAAGCAGTTTGTTGATATTGTAAAAATCCAAGTGTACGATCATAATATAGTCCAATACCACCTGCTCCTACTAAACCTAGGACAGCCGCTGCACGTACATTCACCTCAAATGTATATAGTACATAGGAAACAAAGTGTGCTTTTACTTGTGGAATGACTCCATAAACAATCCATTGTACCTTAGTAGCCCCTACAGCTGTCATCGCTTCTAGTGGGCCAGGGTCAATTGATTCAATTGATTCATACAACAATTTCGCTACAAGTCCAATTGAAAAAAAAGTAAGAGCCAAAATACCTGGAAGTGGCCCAATTCCAAAAATCGCTACGAAAATAGCCGCCAATAATAAATCTGGTATTGTTCGTATAAAATTTAAAATCATTCGAGCTAGACTGTATAAAAATGTGTTAGTAAACACATTACTTGCTGCAAACAATGCAAGTGGAATAGCTAAAATCGCTCCTAAGGTCGTCCCAATAATCGCCATACGTATTGTATCTAACATCGCTGTTGTAATTACTTGAAAATAACTCCAATCAGGTGGCACCATTTCTTTCAATAGATCTACCATATTTGGAAAACCGTCCACCAGTTTTGAAAATGATGCATCTACTTGTACACTACTACTCCACAGCATTAAAATAACTAAAATAAACGTTAACATATGTTTCAATTTACTCGGCGGCTTCGGTATTTCATTTGAATATATCGTCACGTCATTCATTTTACTGCCACCTCTAATAATTCGCTTTTCTGAGCAACGTCCCCATAAATTTCAGCAAATTTTTCATCCGTTGCTTCTTCTACTAAACCGTCAAAAACAATTTCTCCTGCATGTAATCCGATAATGCGTGTCGCATATTGTCTAGCCAAATCAATAGAATGTAAATTTACAATTGTCGTGATTCCAAAATCTTCATTAATTTTTTTCAAATCATCTAGCACTTGCTTTGTCGTAAGTGGATCTAACGATGCAACAGGCTCATCTGCCAATATGATTTTTGCTTCTTGCGCCAATGCTCTAGCTATCGATACACGTTGCTGTTGTCCTCCTGATAATTCATCAGCACGCGCATATGCTTTTTCTAAAATATTCACTCTTTTTAATGCTTGAAATGCGAGCTCCACATCTTCTTTCGGAAACAAACCTAACGTTGTACGTAATGTGGAATGATATCCAACACGACCAGCTAATACATTTTTTAATACTGTTGATCGCTTTACAAGGTTAAAACTTTGGAAGATCATACCGATATCCCGGCGCATACGCCTTAATCCTTTTCCTTTCGCAGAAGTAATAGACTCACCTTCAATAATGATTTCTCCTTCGGTAATCTCATGAAGACGATTTACGGATCTGAGAAGTGTAGATTTTCCAGCTCCGGATAATCCGACCATTACAATAAACTCACCTTTTTGAATCTTTAAATTTATATTATTCAATCCCTTTGTGCCATTCGGATACATTTTGGAAACATTTCGAAACTCTATCACACATCTTACCTACTTTCAATGTATTATCAATAACTAAAAAACGGCAAACTAACTGAAATCTCACACCTTCCAGCTAGCCGCCATTTCACTATGTATTATTGCGTCTTCACTGTCTTTCCATATTCACGAACAATATCAAATTTACTATCATCAGATTTAATATATCCTTCATGAGAATATACTTCTTTAATGATTTTACGGCCTTCCTCATTTTTTCCAATTTCAATGAAAGCATCTTGTAATTTCTTGCTCCACTCTGCATCTAAATCCGAGCGTACAGAAATTGTATCGTTCGGAATTTTCTCAGTAAATTTCACTATTTTCGTTTGATCAAATATATTCGGATAATCCTTTTTTACAATATTACGAGCATCTTGGAATACAACAGCTGCATCTACATCACCATTTAAAAGAGCAATAAGTGACTGATCATGCCCTTTTAATGTAACAGGTTTCACATCCTTTAGCGGATCAATTCCCTCTTTTAATAGAACAGCTGCAGGCCATACATATCCTGCTGATGATGTTACATCTTGATAACCAATTTTTTTACCTTTTAAATCTTTTACACTATTTATATTAGAGTCTTTTTTAACAACAAACTCAGATTTATAATAATCTACTAAATCTTTTGTAGGAGCTCCTGTTTCATCCTCTACTCCAAAACGTTGTGCTTGCAAAATTACATTTGCAGCCTTCTTTTCATGTGCTAATACGTACGCTGTTGGCGGTAAAAATCCTACATCTACTTGTTTAGATGCCATCGCTTCTACAATTGTATTGTAGTTAGTTGAAATACTAACTTTTACCGGAATATTTAATTTATCGCTTAATAGCTTTTCCAATGGTTTTGCCTTTGCCTCTAACGTATCCGCATTTTGAGAAGGAACAAATTGAACATTTAAGGTCTTTGGTACATAACCTTTTTTCGTATCTTCATTTTTACTTGCACTGGACTCTTTCGTCCCGCAGCCACTTAATAATCCGGCCGCTAGTACAACTGTTGTACTCATTGCAAAAACTTTTTTCAACATATTAATGCCTCCATTTTTCTTGTTATAAAATAACCTTCCGTAAACATGAAGAAATATATCACATATTTTGATACACAATTGGTTATTTACAGAATCTTTACACATTCTATACATTCACATCAAAATTCACTTCACATATTTGATATGATTAATTGGAAGATAACAATAGAAAAGGTGAGTCATATTGGAACAAAATCAAACTGTAACTTTAAACATCTTATTAACAAGCGATATACATGGCACTGTTTATCCTATTCACTACCAAGATAACTCCCCAGCAGAACTTGGTTTAGCTAAAATTTCTACTCTTATAAAAAAAGAACGTTCCCAAAATACAAACGTTCTTTTAATTGATAATGGCGACTTTATTCAAGGAACACCATTTACTTATCATTACGTTACATACGAAAAAAACAAAAAAAATCCAATGTCCTTATTAGCGAATTACTTACAATATGACGCTGCAATTATCGGCAATCATGAATTTAATTACGGGATGAATATATTAAATAATGCTGTGACTACTGCGAACTTCCCGTACCTATCAGCAAACATATTAGATAAAAACATAAACAAACCCTATTTCGGAAAACCTTATTTAATCAAACAGATTGAATCCAATATAAAAATCGCTATTTTAGGGGTAACAACACATTACATCCCAAATTGGGAACAGGCCCATCACATTAAAGATTTACTATTTGAAGATGCATTAAAGACTACAAAAAAATGGGTTTCTTATATTCGCGAACATGAGAAACCCGATTTATTAGTCGTAGCCTATCACGGTGGATTTGAAAGAGATTTACAAACCGGGGAACCTACTGAAGTGTTAACAGGTGAAAACCAAGGATATGCAATGTGCCATGAAATTGAAGGCATAGATCTTTTACTAACAGGTCATCAACACCGAGAAATTTCTCACACAATGGCTAACGGTGTAACAATTTTACAGACCGGATGCAATGGACACTCAGTCGGAAAAGTAAAAGTAACATTCGAAAAAACGAAACATAAATGGGTGAAAAAAGAGAGCTCTTCTGAATTATTATCTGTACAAGGAATTGAAGCGGACCAAGATGTACTTTCATTGGTAGCCGATTACGAAGAGAAAACACAAAAGTGGCTTGATCAACCTATTGGAATCATTCAGGGGGACATGCAAATTTCAGATGCTATGCAAACTCGTTTGCACGATCATCCTTTTATCGAATTCATAAATAAAATACAGATGGATATAGCTAAGGTATCAATTTCTTGTACAAGTATGTTCCATAATACATCTCCAGGTTTCCCGGAACATGTAACAATGCGTGACATCGTTTCTAATTATATTTATCCAAACACATTAAAAGTAATTAGAATAACTGGAGCTGATATAAAAGCCGCTCTTGAACTCTCTGCTTCTTATTTCACATTAAAAACAGATGGATCCATCATCGTAAGTCCTACCTACATAGAACCAAAACCACAACATTATAATTACGATATGTGGGAAGGGATTTCATATGTATTAAACATTTCAAAACCAATTGGTGAAAGAGTAGAATCTTTACAGCATAACAGTGCACCTCTTAATATGAATGAAGAATATGAAGTTGTAATGAATAATTATCGTGCAAGTGGCGGGGGAAATTTCTTTATGTTTCAAAACAAACCGGTAGTAAAAGATATACCCACAGATATGTCTGAACTTATCGCTAATTATATATTGGAACATAAAACGATAGAAGCAACAGTTAATAACAACTGGAAAGTTATTAAATAACGATTTTTACAAATAAAAAAAGATGGGCTTCGCCCATCTTTTAATTTAATTTTGCATTATCTTGCTTTTTTAAAGCTTTTAATTTCGTCGGTGTAACATCTGTACCTTCTTCGTTAACAACTTTAATTCCTTTAAGTTCGTTTAACATATTTTGACGAAATCCTTTTAAATATTGTTCACGTAGCGATTGACGCTCACGTTGCTCTTCTTCAGTTAAACCTTCAGCTTTTGCTTTTTTCGCTAAGAAGTTAATGCGTTCAACGAGTTCGTGATTAATCATCTCGAATCCCCCTTCTAATCAAAACTGATTATTATCATACAATAGTTACTCTTCTTTATCAAGCAATTGCTTTGTATACTCTACATATCTACGATGTACAGTCGCCTTTGAAACATTATGACCAAATCCACGTAATGTTGCTGCAATTTCTTCAAACGTGAGTTCACTTTTTCGCAAACGTACAATTTCCTCAATTGGCACTTCTTTTTTCTCTCTTCCTACACTTAAATGACGATTTTTTAAATTATTTTCTGGACGATAACCTTTTTCTACTGCACGTTGCATACCTCGTTTAATTTTCAAATTATGAATCTTTCTTTGATATTCTTCAACAATACCAATAATATCTAATACCATCGAATCAGAATCCGACAATTGTAATTCACCATTATGTGTATGCGTATATACTTTTATGCCTTCTTTATGTAAACAATGCATTAATGCGATCTTCGCATTTCCTCTACCAAGGCGCGTTTCATCTTGTATAAGTAACACATCAATTTGTTCGTCTCGAATTGTATCCAACACCTCTAATATACCGTCACGTTCAATTGTATATCCACTAGCCTGCTCTTCAATCACCTTAGTAACATTCATTTGATAGCGCTCAGCTAAATGCAATAATTCATCTTTTTGCCGTAATAATGATGTTTCTTGCGCTTCTTTCGTTGTACTCACACGTGCATAAATAATTGCATTCATTTTGAACCCCTCTTTCTCCCTATTATTTCCCTATAGTGTAACATAAATCCGCCATTTGTTCGAACTTATGTTTGTAGAATGTTTTTTCACATGTTATACTTATTAATAAGAAAAATGAAAGAAAACGAGGTGTTAGAAAACATGGAAAAGTTAACGAAACGCCAGCAAGACATTCTCGACTTTATTAAGCTAAAAGTACAAGAAAAAGGATATCCACCTTCCGTACGTGAAATTGGGCAAGCAGTCGGCCTCGCTTCTAGTTCTACAGTGCACGGACATTTATCACGATTAGAAGAAAAAGGATACATTCGACGCGATCCAACAAAACCACGTGCCATTGAAATTTTAGGTGAAGACCGAATGGATACGGAAACACAATCTGTTATTCAAGTTCCAATTGTCGGAAAAGTTACTGCCGGTTTACCAATTACAGCGGTTGAAAGCGTAGAGGAACATTTCCCACTTCCAGCTAGTATTGTTGCTGGAGCAGACCAAGTGTTCATGTTACGTATTTCTGGAGATAGTATGATTGAAGCTGGTATTTTCGATGGAGATTTAGTTGTTGTTCGCCAACAACAGTCTGCATATAATGGTGAAATTGTAGTCGCTTTAACAGAAGATAACGAAGCAACTGTTAAACGTTTCTATAAAGAAAAAGACCATTTCCGTCTACAACCAGAAAACTCTTCATTAGAACCTATCATTTTAAAACAAGTGTCAGTTATCGGGAAAGTAATTGGCGTATATCGTGATTTACATTAAAAATAATAAAAAGAAGATAATTACCTTATTTATATACGGTAATTATCTTCTTTTTTTGTATTTTGATAGATTTCCATACATTCTATTTCTTATTAACGAGTTTCAATCGTCACATCTCCCGCAGCCGTTTTACCGCTAATCTTTTTACTACCAGTGCCAATTGTTACGTTATTATTTTCTTCATTAAAAATTGTTACATCTCCGGCAGCACTTTGCCCAGTAATTACCGCATCTTGTGGTTTTTCCGATAAAGTAATATCTATATCTCCCGCAGTTGAACTTGCTTCTAGATTATACTTAGAATCATGATCTTGAATATTTATTTCCCCACTTGTTGTTTTTGCGGTCACTTTCCCTAATACCTTCTTAAAGTTCACCTCACCAGCTTTTGTCGATCCCTCCACATTCTTAGCCGTTACTTGTTTCAACTCTACTTCTCCAGCAAGTGTTCTAACACTTACGCTATCACTTTTCACATCACTCATTTCGATTTGTCCAGCAGATGAATTTACTTTTACATCTTGATAAGAGCGTTCGGGCACAAGGAGAGTCAATTTAGACGTTTGAAACCTAAAATCATAAAAAGAAAAATCAAATGAAGCACCTTTTTCTCTTTCCCCAATAATTTTTAATGTGTCACCATCTTCTGCAATACGAATCTCTTGTTTACGTACATCTCCTGATTGCTTTACATAAAAAGAAGAATCAGGAGATTTTTGGATAACAATATCTCCGGCATCTAACTTAACTTCTATATTTTTTAATGTTTCGTTTTTAATTACATCTTCTTTATCGCCTTTTTCAGCAGTTTGTACTGCTTTTTCATATGTTTGGGAAATTCCTATTACTCCAATAATGATACAAGCGATAGCGATTAAAAATAGTTTTTTCATCATTTACTCTCCTTTTATCATTTTGAAGTTCCATATTACATATCGTACACACAATCTCTTAAACCACTTTGTACTATAAAAAGCGATAATACATAACAATAAACCTACTCCAACAAACGTTATACTAACGAAAAGATCCAACCATATAAAAGTACCCATAAACACTTTTCCAATAACGAAAAATGGTGTTACTACACTAGCAATACCACCAATCCAAAAAGAAAATATAAAAGCAACAATTGCGACTAACGGGCCTAACACAATAATAAAATTAAACAAACTAAGTCCAATCGCTGCCATAACAGCTCTTGTCACATTTGAAGTCGATGGATTTTTTTTCATTTCATCGAAGCGATACATCGCAAGTAACTCTTTTGCGATTACTTTCGGAGAACCAAGGCCCTGAATTATTTCTGATTCAGTTTTCCCCTCTTCTAGTCCAAACTGAAAGTGCTCTTCATAATCCAATAAAATATCTTGCCTCTCTTCCTCTGGTAACTTTCTAAGATAACTTAATAATTCTTTAAGAAACCCTTCTTTACTCATCCCATTCCACCCCTTCAATAATTTCTTGTACCCCTTTCGCAAAATCACGCCATTCTGTTACTAACAAATGAAATTGCGTCTCCCCTTGCTCTGTTAATTGATAATATTTACGAGGTGGCCCTTCCGTAGATTCCTTTAAATACGTTTGAAAATACCCTTCTTTCGTCAAACGACGTAATAAAGGGTATACTGATCCTTCCGATATTAAAAATTTATTAGAGATTTGCTGAACAAGTTCATAACCGTAACTATCTTTACGTTTTACAAGTGCTAATACACAAAGTTCAAGCACACCTTTTTTAAACTGAACGTTCAAGTGCCATCCTCCTTCCCTATCTTAGTACTATTCAATACACGGTACCTGATTTATCCATAATATACCACTTAGTATTATTTATTGCAAGGTACTAAGCTATATTTATTCCCTAAATTTAGAAAATGAACTAACGAAATTCTGAATAAGACTGTGTTATAACTGAGCATCATTACGTTAATATCATTGAGTAATAATCTGATTCACAAGCCACAAACTTATAGCCTTGCAGATGAGGACATAAAAATCATCGCTCGCGTTGTACAAGGCAGTAAAGAATTATTAAGTTATAGCACAAGTGATTAAAAAAGATAAGATCAATTCTTTTGAAAAGATTTTCTTAGTAACATGATTCAAAATAACCAAAAACAATCCATTATCTAGTAGTTAACATATCCAATAACTTCACTAAAAAAGCCCTGATACCGTAGTATCAAGGCTTTTTCATTTTGCAACCATATAAAATTGTAATAATAGGGAATTAAAAACCCTTGATACGAGTTGTATCAAGGGTTCAAGCCTCTTAGTAAAGAGACATATATTGATCGCGTTCCCATTGGTGAACTTGTGTTCTAAAGATATCCCACTCAATCTCTTTCGCTTCGATGAAGTGCTCAAGTAAGTGTTCTCCTAGTGCACCGCATACTACTTCATTAGATTGTAATGTAACTAACGCTTGCGCTAATGTTGCTGGTAAGTCAACGATACCTGCTTCTTCGCGCTCTTCTTTTGTCATTACATAGATGTTACGGTCTACTGCAGCTGGTGGAGTTAATTTGTTTTTAATTCCATCAAGACCTGCAGCTAATAATGTAGCCATTACTAAATATGGGTTTGCAGCTGGGTCAACACTACGTACTTCTACGCGTGTACTAATACCACGAGATGCAGGGATACGTACTAACGGGCTACGGTTTTGTGCAGACCATGCTACGTAACAAGGTGCTTCATATCCAGGTACTAGACGTTTGTATGAGTTTACAGTTGGGTTTGCTATCGCTGTAAATGCTGGTGCATGTTTTAAAATACCTGCGATGAAGTGACGAGCATCATCACTTAATTGTAAGTCACCGTTTGCATCAAAGAATACGTTCTCACCATTTTTAAATAATGATAAGTTACAGTGCATACCTGAACCGTTCACACCGTATAGTGGTTTTGGCATAAACGTTGCGTGTAAACCATGTTTACGAGCAATTGTTTTTACAACAAGTTTGAATGTTTGAATGTCATCACATGAGCGAATTGCATTTGCATATTTAAAGTCAATTTCGTGCTGCCCTGGAGCAACCTCATGGTGAGATGCTTCAATTTCAAATCCCATTTCTTCAAGTTCAAGAACGATATCACGACGACAGTTTTCCCCTAGATCCATCGGCGCAAGGTCGAAGTATCCACCGTTATCGTTTAATTCTAATGTTGGATTTCCTTTTTCATCAACCTTAAATAGGAAGAATTCTGGCTCTGGTCCAAGATTGAAGTCTGAAAATCCTAAAGCTTCCATTTCTTTTAACACACGTTTTAAGTTGTTACGTGGGTCTCCATCAAATGGAGTGCCATCTGCATTGTAAATATCACAGATTAGTCGAGCTACTTTACCTTTTTCAGCTGTCCAAGGGAAAATTACCCAAGTGTCTAAATCAGGATATAAATACATATCAGATTCTTCAATACGTACGAAACCTTCAATCGAAGATCCATCAAACATCATTTTGTTATCAAGAGCTTTCGTTAATTGTCTCACTGGAATCTCTACGTTTTTAATTACCCCTAAAAGGTCCGTAAATTGTAAACGGATATACTTTACATTCTCTTCTTTCGCCAAACGGAAAATATCTTCTTTTGTGTATCTAGACATTATAAATTCCTCCTTAGTCCCTCTAATCGCCTTCAGAATCAGTTATCTTTAGTGAAAAAATCTTGAAATGTCACCTTGTCGCAATGAAGTTCGATTGAATCTACCTGTATGTTGTAGTTCATCTCGAAGTATTTTGCGAAGCTCAGTTTTTGAAATTTCTTTCGTTTCTTCTTTTACTTTCACTGCTTCTGTTTGATTTTCTTTCATTAGTAACACTTGCTTAATACCAGCCATATTCAAGCCTTGATCTAACAAATCTTTAATCTCTAACAACTTATCTACATCGTTAAATGAAAATAATCTACGATTCCCCTTTGTACGGGTTGGAGAAACAAGATTATGCTCTTCATAGTAGCGAATTTGACGTGCAGACAATTGTGTTAAATCCATAACAATACCAATTGGAAACAGCGGGGCAGAACGTCTATCTTCTTTCATTTTTCAGTTCCTCCTTCGCCTTAACTGCTTCTCATTTTATAACATGTTATGTTTAGTGTCAATAGATGTTAGCTTTTCTTACATGATTTTTTTATAAATTTTTTCATTCTTTTTTCTAATCGCATAAATCGTTACTTTTATACGAAAAAAGCTGCCGATATCGACAGCTCCCCTTTAAGAAATTGTTAATAAATTCTTTTCAATCAATTCATCAATCGCAGAACAAATCGCAATTTTAACATGCGAATACGTTAATCCACCTTGCACATATGCAACATACGGTGGTCTAATCGGACCATCAGCAGACAATTCAATACTTGCACCTTGAATAAATGTTCCCGCCGCCATAATTACATCATCTTCATAACCTGGCATATAGTTTGCATACGGAGTAAAATGCGAATTAATTGGAGATGCATATTGAATCGCTTGACAGAAGGCAACCATACGGTCTTTATCATCAAATTGAACAGATTGAATTAAGTCTGTTCTTGGTGCATTCCACGCTGGTGACGTGTTCATTCCTAACTTTTCTAAAAACGCAGCTGTAAAAATTGCACCTTTCAGCGCTTGTCCTGCAACATGTGGCGCTAAGAAGAACCCTTGATACATTTCTTGCAGACTGTATAAAGACGCTCCAGCTTCCGCACCAATTCCCGGAGATGTTAAACGATATGCACACGCTTCAACATACTGTTCTTTACCGACAATGTAACCACCAGTTTTTACAATTCCCCCGCCTGGGTTTTTAATAAGCGAACCCGCCATTAAATCTGCACCAACATGACACGGCTCTTGCTCTTCAATAAACTCCCCATAACAATTATCTACAAACACAACAACATCAGGTTTAATTTCTTTAACAAACGCGATCATCTCTTTAATTTGAGAAATAGTAAACGATGGACGAGTAGCATAACCTTTCGAGCGCTGAATACCGATCATTTTCGTATTACTATGAATCGCTGCTGCAACAGCTTCAAAATCAACAAGCCCACCTTCAGTTAGCGGAACTGCATTGTAACCAATATTATATTCTTTAAATGAACCTACACCTTTCCCACGCACACCAACGATTTCCTCTAACGTATCATACGGTTTCCCAGTAATGTACAATAACTCATCTCCTGGACGTAAAATACCGAATAACGCTGTAGAAATAGCGTGAGTACCTGAAATAATTTGCGGACGAACAAGTCCAGCTTCCGCCCCAAATACATCAGCATACACTTTTTCTAACGTATCACGGCCAATATCATCATAACCATAACCTGTCGTCGGGATAAAATGCGAGTCACTAATTTTATGTTTACGAAAACTTTCTAATACACGAAACTGATTACTTTCAATTACTTCATCCGCACGTTTATGTACTTCTGTAATCTGATTCTCTACTTCTTTTACGATTGGAGCAATTTTTTCTCCATTTTTCAAACGATCAAACATTTTTATTTTCTCCTTCTTCCACTAAAAATCTCTTTAATTGCACATTAAGCGATGAATGAGTAAAAATATACCCTGCACAATCATATACAAATTTATCTTCCAGAAACTCCATCTTTGCTAATAGCGTTTCCGTCTTTAAAAGCGTTAATAACTTACCTTCACTCGGAGGGATTTCTACTCGATAACGATCCATTTCTTTCTTCATTTTCATTTCTATCGCTTCTTTTATACGCAATAAATCACTTTCTTCAAAAGCACTAGTCATTAAGAAATCACTTTTCGGAAACGGAATAAAGTTTTGATGTAATTCATCTTTTTTATTATATAACGTAATAATAGGAATATGATTAATTTCAAGTTCTGATAATAATCGTTTTACTGTTTTTTCATGCCCTATGTAGTTAGGATCCGCAGAATCAACTACATGTAAAATAACATCTGCTTCCCCCGCTTCTTCCAGTGTTGAACGAAAAGCAGCAATTAATGAAGTGGGTAAATCTTGTATAAAACCAACAGTATCAGTTAGTAATACTGTATAACCAGAAGGTAGGGGCATCTTCCTCGTCGTTGGGTCTAGTGTTGCAAACAGAAGGTTTTCTTCAAACGTATTAGCTTCCGTTAATCTATTAAACAGTGTCGATTTCCCTGCATTTGTATAGCCTATTAATGAAATTTGAAATACTTTATTGTCTTTTCTTCTCTCACGATATCTTTTTCGGTGTTCCACAACAACTGCAAGTTGTTTCTTTATTTCATCAATACGCGATCGAATATGACGACGATCCGTCTCAAGTTTCGTCTCACCCGGTCCTCTCGTTCCAATACCACCACCAAGACGTGATAAGGACACCCCTTGCCCCATAAGACGTGGCATTGTATATTGCAACTGAGCTAATTCTACTTGAAGCTTACCTTCCCTCGACTTCGCACGTTGCGCAAAAATATCTAGTATTAGTTGCGTTCGATCAATTACTCTCGCATCTAATACTGAGGATAAATTCCGAATTTGACTCGGCGTTAATTCATTATTAAATATAATAACATCCGGCTCTAATTCTTCAGTTAGCATTGTAAGCTCTTCTAATTTCCCTTTACCTATGTAAGTTGCCGGATGAAACTTCGGTCGTTTTTGCGTTGTTGAAACTAACACTTCCGCTCTCGCAGTCTTAGCTAGTGATGCAAGCTCTTTCATGGAATGCATAAATTTTTCATCATCATCTTGCGGCAATTGACAGCCTACTAATATGACTTTTTCTTTTTCTTCCATCAAATATGTTCACTCATCCTTTTCGAAATTTAAACCTTCTAATATAATAGCAGAGGAAGCACATTTCATCTAGTTAGCGGGGGAGAAAATTCATGGCATGGGAGATTTTTAGCATCATAGGCACAATCGCTTTCGCACTAAGCGGAGCCATTGTTGCAATGGAAGAGGATTATGATATTTTCGGGGTGTATATTTTAGGAATGGCAACCGCATTTGGGGGAGGTGCCCTTCGTAATTTATTAATCGGTTATCCGATTGTCGCGTTTTGGCAACAAGACATGTTATTCCAAATCGCACTTTTATCAATGACTATTATTTTTCTTTTTCCAAATAAGTTAATTAGACATTGGAAAAAGTGGGAAAATATCACTGACGCTATCGGCTTATCAGCATTTGCTGTACAAGGAGCATTATATGCTCAAAAATTAAATTTACCAATTAGTGCCACAATCGTGGCAGCTGTTTTAACTGGTATCGGCGGCGGTATCATTCGCGACCTTTTAGCCCGCAGAAAACCTCTCGTTCTTCGAGCTGAAGTATATGCCTTTTGGACAATTTTAGCAGGTTTCTTAATTGGCGCTCAAATTATTGTTAGCGATTGGGCCCTTTACATTTTATTTATTTTAATTGTTTGCTTCCGCATGGTTTCTATTCATTACAAATGGCATTTACCGCACAGACGTATCGAAACGAAAGAACGTTCAATGCATAAATAGCAATCTAACCTCTTTACATATCGTAAAGAGGTTTTTCTTTTCTAACGATTTTTTCTTTATATAATGTTTATACTAATTTTTAAAGTGAGGTGAATACAAATGACAAACCACGTTAATAAAGGAGCTCAAAAAAGTTCAGTAAACCAATTTGGACACGACCCTAATTCAGCACACGAAAAGAGCGCTAAAATGGAACGCTTCCATAAAGCGCACCAAGAAAAAGCAAAAAAAGAGTAAACGAACTTATACACAAAAATAGACGCACAGTTTATGTACTGTGCGTCTCCTCTTCGAGCATCAAATCCATACTCGATATTCCAATTAAATCATTTTTATCATACGTATCTTCTTGCAACAACCGCATCGCCTGTGTACGAATTGATTTTTCAACAATATTCCGTACATACCGCCCATTACTAAATGATGTAATTTGCGACGAATACTTCACCGCATGTAAATGATCCCTAAATTTCCATTCAGCTTCTTTTGATAACTGATATTCACGATCTTCATACATTCTCTTTCCAATTTCCAATAGCTGATTTACCGAGTAATCCGCAAATTCAATAATAAATGGAAAACGAGATTGCAGCCCTGGATTTAATGAAAGAAAGTGATTCATCTCTCTTGAATATCCAGCTAAAATCAATACAAAACCATGTTGTTTATCTTCCATATGTTTTACAAGCGTATCAATTGCTTCTTTTCCAAAGTCCTTCTCTCCTCCTCGAGCTAAAGAATACGCCTCATCAATAAACAAAATACCTCCCATTGCTTTTTTTATTAAGTCTCTTGTTTTTTGAGCTGTATGGCCGATGTACTCTCCTACAAGATCAGCACGTTCAGCTTCAACCAAGTGGCCTTTCGATAGAATATTCATCTCAAACAGCAATTTTCCTATCATTCTAGCAACAGTTGTCTTCCCTGTACCCGGATTCCCTTTAAACAGCATATGAAGCACTTGCTTCTCAGACTTCAATCCCTTCTCTTGTCTTTTTTTATTCACATAAATCCAAGCATATATTTCTTTTATTATCTTTTTTATATCATCCATCCCAACAAGCTTCCCCATCTCTTCTTCAATTCTCTGCAGCATTTCATGTTTAATTGTAGTTTCATTTGAAATTACCGTTTTATTTTCTGCGGCTGGCAAAGAAATTTTCTTTCGATGGTTTAACACAATATTAATTTGATTGTTGTTTTTCTTTCGCATCGATTGTTCCATACAATCACCTCATTTTATCCCGCTATTTGCGAGCAGTAAGACTCCCACCTCGACATTCAGCAAACGTTTGGTATTTAAGCGGGAGATAACCGCCCGTAAATGCCCGATTGGTTCAACTAATAATCGCAGAGGATGAACAAAATCCCCACTGATTATAGTTTCACTTTATCCACTCACCAAATATTATTATTCCTGTCCCCCTTGTAAATGCCTATTTTCAGAAAAGTTTGCTATAATATAAGAAATAATTAAGGTGGTGGGACTATGGAGACAACGGAATTCCATGATACAATACAAGCCTTTTCTATTTTTTTATTGAATAAAGGCCGAAAACCCTCAACTATTAAACGTTATGTTTATGACGTTGAAGACTTCGGACATTGGTTAGAAAAAAACAAAAAGCTCCCTTCCAGTAATATATGGGCTACACTTTGTACAAAAGACTACGAAGATTACTTTTCCGATTTAAAAACGAATCGACATTACTCAGAAAAAACGATGCATCGTGTATTTACTGTATTAAATAGAATGCATCACTTTCTAAACATTCCCAATCCATTGAAGAATATGGAAATATCTATTCAACCAGACCGTACACTTCGTAACGAAGATTTCATTTCACCTGATGAAGAAAAAAGATTAAAGTATATAGTCACTTCATTAGAAGGACTTTCAGAAAAACAACTTCCTGTGCGCCCTTTATTAATGGATCGCAATATTGCTATTTTAAATCTATTGATCGACTACGGTTTATCCTTACAGGAACTTACAGCATTAACAATGCATCACGTTCACTTTGAAACTAACACATTGTCAATCCCAGCAACCGCAGGTGTAGAAAGAACAATTACATTAGCAAAAGAAGACAAAAAACAACTATATAATTATTACAAAAGTATCCCAGAACCAGTTCGTCCTAAGTATCATAGTGATGATTCATTGTTTGTCGCATTTGATTTTAACCGCGGAACATACAGGTGGGTATATGAAAATGATGCACCAAAGGCATTAACGGAAATTGCTATACAAAAAATGATTCGCCTCGAAGTGGCTAGAGCCAATTTACGTAAAGGAATTTCAGGACAACATTTTCGTAACACCTATATTTTAAACTTAATAAAAAAAGAAACTCCTGAATCAGAAATTATAAAACTCGCTGGATTCAAATCAAAAATTTCATTAAAGCGATATTATCAATACGCAGAAAATAGAAAAAACGCCTTATTGTAAGGCGTTTTTTCTATTTTTTCTTTAAACAAACGATTTTACTATGACCATTTAACTAATTTCTGCATCTACTATGATGAGTTTCGTTCACATTTTCGTGAGAAAGGAGAGATTTAATGTCTCGTTATAACGACAATCAAAACAAATTCTCCAAACCATGCTTTCCAAGTAGCGCTGGACGAATCCCAAATACTCCATCAATCCCAATTACTAAAGCTCAACTTAGAACATTTCGTGCGATTATTATTGATTTAACAAAAATAATCCCAACACTTTTTGCAAATCCATCTCCCCAAAATATTGAAGATCTAATCGATACATTGAACCTACTAAGTAATTTTATTTGTTCACTAGACGCTACTTCCTCCCTGAAAGCACAAGGGTTAGCTATTATTAAAAACTTAATAACTATATTAAGAAATCCAACCTTTGTAGCAAGCGCTGTATTTATTGAGCTTCAAAATCTCATTAACTATTTACTATACATTACAAAATTATTCCGAATTGACCCTTGCACACTTCAAGAGCTTCTTAAATTAATAGCAGCATTACAAACTGCTCTAGTTAATTCTGCTTCGTTCATTCAAGGACCTACCGGACCTACTGGACCAGCAGGCGCTACTGGTGCTACCGGACCTCGAGGTAACACGGGCGCTACTGGCGCTACTGGCGCTACTGGCGCTACCGGACCTCGAGGTAACACGGGCGCTACCGGTGCCACTGGACCTCAAGGTAACACGGGTGCTACCGGCGCTACCGGTGCCACTGGACCTCGAGGTAACACGGGCGCTACTGGCGCTACCGGTGCCACTGGACCTCGAGGTAACACGGGCGCTACCGGTGCCACTGGACCTCAAGGTAACACGGGCGCTACTGGCCCTACATCTCCTAAGCGCGGCGTGTAGCGATAGAGCGCTCAGAGCCGTTCAACACTGCTTGCCGTCCGCCCGATACACAGCGTACGCCCACTC
>NZ_CAJCKK010000014.1:0-140688 GCF_903970865.1 Bacillus sp. ME78 | reverse complement strand
AACACCAGATCCAGAAAAGCCTGGAACACCAGATCCGGAGAAACCTGGAACACCAGATCCAGAAAAACCTGGAACACCAGATCCAGAAAAGCCTGGAACACCAGATCCAGAAAAGCCTGGAACACCGAATCCAGAAAAGCCTGGAACACCAGATCCAGAGATACCTGGAACACCGAATCCAGAAAAGCCTGGAACACCAGATCCAGAGATACCTGGAACACCGAATCCAGAAAAGCCTGAAAAAGAATTACCGAAGACAGGGCAGAAAATGCCTGTGGAACCATATATGGGAGCACTTCTTGTAATGATGAGTTTTGGGTTACTCGTATTAGGTAGAAAACAGCAGAGATAATAAAGGTGAAAAGGTATCCTCAAAGTATTTGAGGATACCTTTTTTAGCATAAAAAAAGCATCTAGCAAAAGAACTAGATGCAAATAAAAACACATGGGAAGACAAAATTCTTCCCGTTTCCCGTATGTAATTATATCAAAAAAATTATAAAAAACTAGCTATATTTAAAATATAATTTTAAAAAAAGTTATATACATAAATAATTGCAATACTCGCAGTTTTATCTTCCTGAAAAAGTTATTTCTTTAGTTCCGAATATTAAGACTAATGTTGATAAATCTTCAGATAATTAGAAATAATGTCCAAAAGGATATATAATATTGCTTAAGAAATAGTTTTAATGGATTACATATATTTCATTTGGTGTATTAATTGAATATCATAATTTTTAATTTTATTAAGCAAGAATCTCGGTTACTTATTGCATTTCTAACATAGGGTGAGAAAGAAAAATACAATAGTGTGGAGGTTTTTATAATGACGTTTGTTCTTAGTAAAATGAGTGGCTTTAGCATAGAAGAAAAGGTACATGAATTTGAATCTAAAGGGTTTCTTGAAATCTCAAATGAAATCTTTTTACAAGAGGAAGAGAATCATCGCTTATTAACACAAGCACAGTTAGATTATTATAATTTGGAAGATGATGCGTACGGTGAATGCCGTGCTAGATCTTATTCAAGGTATATAAAGTATGTTGATTCACCAGATTATATTTTAGATAATAGTAATGATTACTTCCAATCTAAAGAATATAACTATGATGATGGCGGGAAAGTTAGACAGTTTAATAGCATAAATGATAGCTTTTTATGTAATCCTTTAATTCAAAATATGGTGCGTTTCGATACTGAATTTGCATTTAAAACAAATATAATAGATACAAGTAAAGACTTAATTATAGGTTTACATCAAGTAAGATATAAAGCTACTAAAGAAAGACCATCTTTTAGTTCACCTATTTGGTTACATAAAGATGATGAACCAGTAGTGTTTTTACACCTTATGAATTTAAGTAATACAGCTATTGGTGGAGATAATTTAATAGCTAATTCTCCTCGGGAAATTAATCAGTTTATAAGTTTGAAGGAGCCGTTAGAAACTTTAGTATTTGGACAAAAGGTCTTCCATGCCGTAACGCCACTTGGAACAGAATGTAGTACGGAGGCTTTTCGTGATATTTTATTAGTAACATTTTCTTATAAGGAGACAAAATGAGAGAGAATAAAATAATTATGATTTCTGGAGCCAATAGCGGTATAGGTCATGCTTGTATAAAATACTTTTTAGAAAAATCATTTCATGTAATAGCTCTTGATATTAATAATAATAACTTAATAGATTATATGAAAACAGATATGCCTTTGAAAGTAGTGCAAATTGATTTAAGTAATAGCGAAGCGATTCATAATCTTTTTACTCAATTAGATTTAGAAAAGCTTTCTCCTGATATATTAATAAATGCAGCTGGTATTCGAGAGATAACACCTGTTTTACATTTATCCGATGATATGTTTAAAAAAGTAATTGATGTAAATTTAGTAGCCCCATTTATCCTTTCTAGGGAAGTAGCTAAGCGATGGTGTGAATCGAAAATAAAAGGTTGTATTGTGAATATAGCATCGGTTTCTGGATTAATGGCTGAACCAGAGCGAGCTGCTTATGTGGCATCAAAGCATGCCTTAATCGGATTGACTAAACAGATGGCTATGGAATTTGGGAAGCAAAATATAAGAGTAAATAGCATTTCTCCCGGTGTTATTAGAACTGAACTTACAGAAGAATACTTTAGTAATAAAGCCTTGATGTCTATGATAAAAAGTAATCAATCTTTAGATACTTGGGGATTGCCGCAGGATATTGTTTCATGTATTGAGTACTTGATTTCTGATCAGGCCCGCTTTATTACTGGTTCTAATTTTGTAATTGATGGTGGTTGGACTGCAGGGAAAAATTTGTAATTGAGTGTTTTTGAGGAAAAGCACCTGTCCTTTTTTAGGCTGGTGTTTTTCTCACTATAAACCGAGTTTTTATTGGAGGGGGATTAATTTGCTTCAAAAAAGTTTTAAGCAAGAGAAAACGGTACCGGCCTTAAAGATGATAGCATCAATGGTTATCTTTGGATCAGTTGGATTTTTTTCTGTTCAAACAAACTTACCTTCGTTTGAATTAGTGTTTGTAAGGTGTATTTTTGCGACAATATTTTTAAGTGTATGTTGGTTGCTTACAGGGCAATATAAACAAGATAAATGGGAACGAAAAGAAGTTATTCAAGTTTTAATATGTGGTTTTTTCTTAGTATTTAATTGGGTTTTCTTATTTAAAGCCTTTGAAAATATGTCAGTTACAATTGCTATCTCAGTTTATCATCTTGCACCAGTAATTGTACTGTTAATTGGAAGTATCGTCTTTAAAGAAAAATTAACATTAATATCTATCATTTCAATAATTGTGTGTTTTGTGGGAGCTTTATTAATTGCTGGTATCGATGGAAGCTTCTCTTTCGGTTCATTAATGTCTTCAGGTATGATATGGGGATTTCTTGCAGCTCTCTTTTATGCATTTACAACTTTATTTGGTAAAGGGATTAACAAAATGAGTGCGTATGCAATGACATTTTTACAAACATTCTTGGGGATATTTCTTTTAATACCATTTATAGATTTAGATGCTTTTAGTGGCCTCACTCAAAGTAATTGGACATATATTATAGCTACTGGTTTTATTCACACAGGGATAGTGTATTATCTGTTTTTTGATAGTTTACGCCATTTATCTACAAAAACAATCTCAATATTAGTTTTTTTAGATCCGGCAGTGGCAATATTATTAGATACTGTACTTACTGGATTCCGTCCAACTTTAATGCAAATAACAGGAATTCTTTTTATTTTTATTGGCATGACTTTAACATTAAAAAAATCTAAAGATAAAAAACTGAGCCAAAAAGAAAAGCGAATTGAAAGCGATGCTAGTATATCTCAACAATAATGAAATATATTGTGTATAAAACGATAAACCTTGCATGAATCATGCAGGGTTTATTTGGTTCAATATAATTCATATTTATAATATGTAATTTTAAAAACTGAGGTATGTTTTTTAACATGCTTTTGATTCAACTATTTTTATTTGACTATAAATTTACAAAATTGTATATAAAACCTTATTTTTTGATAATATATAAGTAATAAATTCATAGAATTGGAGTGATGAGATGCAGCCGTTAGAAAGGGAGATTCATTCTAATATGCTGAAAGTGTGGAGGATTCACGCTTTAATTGGGGCGGCAGTTATACTAACAGTCGTAATTGCGTATTTCTTTTTTATGATTAACTTTAACTGGTGGGGCTGGTTGTTTGGACTATTAGTAACAGGAGCCATTATATTTATTCCACTTGATTATTTTGTGTTTCCAAATTTACGTCAGCGCTATTATAGTTACAGATTAAATGAAGAAGAGATTGAGATTCAAAAGGGAATGTTCGTTGTAAAACGCGTACTTATTCCGATGATCCGTGTGCAGCACGTAACGATTGAGCAAGGTCCGATTATGAGAAAGTATAATTTAGCAGAATTACACATTTCAACAGCCGCAACGTCTCATAGTATTCCAGGTTTAACGAAAGAAGAAGCAGAACAGCTGAAAAGACAAATTGGAGAACTTGCGAAAGTGAGTGATGAGGATGTATAAGAGGCAACATCCGATCACGATATTGTTAGGTATTAGGGTTGCGAGTTTGTTGCCTTTTATTTTGCTTGTTCTATTTCGCTCAGATGGTGAAGTGGAACCTTGGTATTTATTTCATCTTGTTCTCTTGGCCTTATTATTTATTATGGCTATTTTCTCAGCTATAAAATGGTATTTCAAGGTGTATTGGGTTGAAAATAATATTTTACATATAAAGCATGGTGTGTTTGTTAAGAAAGAAAGCTACTTAAATAAAGAACGTGTGCAAAATGTTAGTACATCTTCTAACATCATTTATCAAATACTTGGACTTACAAAATTAAATATAGAAGTTGCAGGCGGCGGTAGTGAGCCAGAAGTGATGTTAGCTGGTATTAAAGAAGATGAAGCGAAGGGACTAATTGCTTTATTACATAAAGAAAGAAGCGTTGTGGCTGAAGAGGTGCCTGCGGGAGAAGGTAGTAAGACAGTTTATCAGTTAACAGCGAAAGAAATTTTATTCGCATCTATTACATCTGGTAGATTTGGATTAGTGTTTTCTATGTTAGTAATCCTTTACACAGAGTTTAATCAATTTCTACCAGAATGGCTCATCAATAAAGTGGAAGCGTATGTGATGGATAACGGTGTATATGAATTAATCGTTATGGCCGCAATTTTAATGGCAATTTCTTGGATTATTTCAACAGCGGGCTATGCGTTAAAATATGCAAACTTTAAAATTGAGCGAAACGGAAATGAAATTCGAATCGTACAAGGGTTATTTGATAAGAAAGAGTTTGTGTTAAAATTACACCGCATTCAAGCAATTACTGTGAAAGAAGGAATACTTCGCCAGCCTATCGGGTATTGTTCTGTCGAAGTAGAAGTCATTCAAAGTATAGAATCCGCTGGGAATGAAGTGATGCTACATCCTTTTATGAAGAAAAAAAATGTGCAGCAGTTACTCGCATATTTACAGTTGCCGTATGAAATGGAGGAGGAAATCGTTCATTTACCGAAAGCGGCATTGCGCCGTTACATCATCATGGGCTGGATTACAAGTGCTGTGCTCGCTGTGCCAATTGCCGGTGCAAGTATATATTTTAAACAGCATATTGCATTGTTCACTCTTATCCCGCTATGTATCGCATTTACAATACTCGCATACGCTCGTTATACTAGCGGCGGTTATATGATGAAAGAAAACCAATTAACAATGGTATACAGAGGTCTTGCGAAATATACAGGAATCATGCGTAGAAGACATGTTCAAGCAGTGGGGTACAATCAATCGTATTTTCAAAAGAAAGACGAGTTATGTACAGCTGTCGTATCGGTAGCGGGGCATCGTTATAAAGTGAAGCACATGCGAAAAGAGGACACACTTCGTATATATAATTGGTACAAAGAAAAAGGAAACACCGGTGTGTAATGGTGTTTCCTTTTTGTTATTAAATGGATATCTTTAGTCGAATCGTTGATATATTTCAAGATGTGATAGATATATTCGAAAAATCGTTAATATAATTTCACGTACTGTTAGTGTTGTATTACTTTTTAATTAAACTAACACATCAAAAGTAGTCACAAAAGAAGGACGAGAGAAAATACTCTTTTGCTGTTCCGCATGTGGATGCGTTGGAGCTTGTCCTTCTGCTTGTGTGGGACGTTTTTTATGAGCATTTTCGAATGAACGTGATTTTGTCCAGTCTTTAAAGTTTTGCTCTGTTTCCCACATCGTTAAGATGACATATGTATCGTTACTTAATGGGCGTAAAACACGGATCGCTTGGAATCCTGGTTCGTTTTCAATAAGGCCTGCGCGGTTTTTAAAGCGGTTTTCAAATACTGGGCGACCTTCGTCTGTGACAGAAATGTTGTTACAAACGATATAGCCAGGTTGTCCTTTAAATTCGCCGACAGCATCTAGTACGTCATACTGAAGTGAGCCTTCTACAGATTCTTCTGTATTTTCTTTATAAAACATATTTTTTTCATCATTTTTTGCAGTGAAATGTGATTGTTCTAGAGGTGTTTCGTATGAAATAATCGCCTTCATTTTAATGCCCCCTTAATAGTTTGTTTCTATTATATCAACTCTCTTAAAAAACTTCGAAGATTATATACATAAAGATACTTCTTTTTCAAATAATAAATGTACCATCATTTGGAAAGAAGGACGATGTATGAAGAAAGTAAAGTGGACTTTATTAGGCGGCGTCGCAACGTTTGTAGTAGCAATTGTACTCTATAAACTTATCGTGTTAGCTGGTGGCTATATGATGGATGAAAAGCAGCTCGTTTTCCACTCTTCATCACGTATTGTTGACCAGAAAGGAAAAGAAATTACGAAATTATACGTAGAAAATAGGGAACTCGTACCAGTCGAGCAAATTCCGAAGTATGTGCAGCAAGCGTTTGTTGCGGTGGAAGATTCTCGTTTTTATGAGCATCAAGGAATTGATTATCCGTCTATATTCCGTGCTCTGTATAAAGATACGTTAGCTAGAGAAAAGGTAGAGGGCGGTAGTACTATTACGCAGCAACTCGCTAAAAATGTCTTTTTAACTCGTGAAAAAACATTTACGCGCAAATTGAAGGAAGTCGCAATTTCTCTTCAATTAGAGCAAAAATATACGAAGCAACAAATTCTTGAAATGTATATGAATCATATTTATTTTGGTCATGGGGCTTACGGTATTCAAGCGGCAGCAAAGTTGTATTTTAATAAAAATGTTGAGGATTTAACAGTAGAGGAAGGGGCAATGCTTGCAGGCCTTCCGAAGTCACCAAACGGATATTCACCGTACTACTCTGCAGAGAAGAGTAAGGAACGCCGCGATCTAGTGTTGTCACTTATGCATAAACAAGGCTATTTGACTGCAGAAGAAAGCGTTCGTTATCAAGGGAAGACAATTGCTCTATATAAAAATTTAGATGAGAATGAGCTTGCATATATGCCGTATATTGATATGGTCATAGATGAAGCCGCTCGTTTATACGGATTGTCTCATCAAGAAGTACTTCGCGGAGGATATACGTTTGTCGTACCTATGGATGAAAAGATTCAAAAGGTAGCATATAACCAGTTTCAAGATGCAAGGAATTTTCCTGGGAAAGAAGAAGGGGCGCAAGGTGCGTTCTTATTAATGGATAATCGTACGGGAGGGATTAAAGCGGCGATTGGGGGAAGAAAGTACGTCCCGAGAGGATTTAATCGTGTTTTTGCCAAAAGGCAGCCCGGATCTGTTTTAAAACCACTTATCGTTTATGCACCAGCACTAGAAACGAAAAAGTATAATCCGTATTCTTTATTAACAAATGAAAGAAATTCTTTTGAAGGGTATGAACCTCGAAATTATAATCATGAGTATTCAAAAGAAATGACGATGTATGATGCGATTTTAGAGTCGGCAAACGTACCAGCAGTTTCTTTATTAAATGAGTTAGGGGTAGAAGAAGGAAAGCAGTATTTAGAAAAAGGAAATGTCCATATTGCAGATGCTGGTTTAAGTACAGCGCTTGGCGGATTGAAAAATGGCGTTTCAACATTTGATCTTGTAAAAATGTATCGTTCATTTTTAGCAAATGGAAATATTATCGAGCCACACGTTATTGATAAAGTATTAAATAGACACGGTGCAGTCATTGGGGAATCTCCAAAAGTAGAGACGAAAATCTTCTCGAAGCAGACAGCATGGTATATGACGAAAATGTTAGAAGGAGTTGTGAAGGAAGGAACAGCGAGAGTTGGTGTATATAACGGTGCGTTAGCTGGGAAAACAGGTACAACTTCATTGCCAAATGACGATAAGGGAGCAAGAGATATGTGGTTCGTCGGCTATACACCGAACTTAGTAGGCGCTGTTTGGATTGGTTATGACCGCACGGATAAGGAGCATCAGTTGCAAGGAGAAAGTGCATCTGCGACAAAATTATTTAAGAAAATTTTAACGAAGGCTAATGTAGAGCATAAAGAGAAGTTTATGAAGCCTGAAGGTGTGGAAACAATCGGTGCTCCGATTCGGCTGCGAAGAATTGAAGATGTAAAAATGAAACTATCATTTAGCCCTTTCGGTTTATTTAAAGCAAAATTAAGCTGGACGCCACTTCCAGATAACAGAATTATGTACCGAATCTATAGAGTGGAGAATGGAATTCATACGCATGTTAGCACTGTAAACGGTGCTGGAGAATATGAGGAAAAGTTCGTTAACATATTTTCAAAACCGAGCTTTTACGTTGTACCATATAATACACAAACGAATCGCGAAGGAGAAAAGTCAAAAGTAGCTAAACCATAGTTTTTCTCTGTGTTATAATAAGAATGTTGTGAAAATAGTAAGCGTTTTTAAGAATGTTTGTGTCAATTTAATGAACAACGTACATAATATTATGCATTTTGTTTTTACAAGCTGTATAGTAAAAAAAGATAAATATCGAACGTATTCGAAGCATTGGTAAGGAAGGGAGCAAGGGTCTTGGTAAGAACTATAAATGAGACATTTTTAAAAGCATGTAGGGGGGAACGTACCGATTATGTACCAGCATGGTATATGCGTCAAGCAGGTCGTTCACAGCCGGAATATAGAAAGATTAAAGAAAAGTATTCTTTATTTGAAATTACACACAATCCAGAGTTATGTGCTTACGTTACAAAATTGCCGGTTGATCAATATAACGTAGATGCAGCAATTCTTTATAAAGATATTATGTCACCACTCCCTGCAATTGGTGTGGACGTAGAAATTAAATCAGGTATTGGCCCAGTTATCGATAATCCAATCCGTTCTTTACAAGACGTAGAAAAACTAGGGGAAATCAATCCAGAAGATGACGTACCGTACATACTAGATACAATTCGTTTATTAACGACAGAAATGTTAGACGTACCGTTAATCGGTTTTTCAGGAGCTCCATTTACATTAGCGAGCTATATGATTGAAGGCGGTCCATCTCGTAACTACCATAATACGAAAGCGTTCATGTATGCAGAGCCAAAAGCTTGGTTCGCTTTAATGGATAAACTAGCAGATATGGTTATTACATATTTAAAAGCGCAAATTAAAGCAGGAGCAAAAGCAGTTCAAATTTTCGATTCTTGGGTTGGAACAGTAAATGTAGCAGATTATCGCGTATTTATTAAACCAGCAATGGAGCGTATTTTTGCAGAAGTTCGTAAGATGGGTGTACCGATGATTATGCACGGCGTAGGAGCTGCACACTTAGTGAATGAGTGGCACGACTTACCGCTTGATGTAGTCGGCTTAGACTGGCGTTTACCGATTGAAGAAGCACGTGCACGTGGCGTTCATAAGGCGGTACAAGGTAATATGGACCCTTCATTCTTACTTGCACCATGGTCTGTTATTGAAGAACATGTAAAAGGTATTTTAGATCAAGGGATGAAACAGCCGGGTTATATCTTTAACTTAGGTCACGGTGTATTCCCAGAAGTAAATCCGGATACATTAAAACGTTTAACTACATTTATTCATGAATACTCTAAAGGGCAGTTAGCGAAGTAAAGGAGAATTGCTGTATGAAAAAGAAAATTGGTTTGCTTGTAATGGCATACGGAACGCCATATAAAGAAGAAGATATTGAACGTTACTATACACATATTCGCAGAGGAAGAAAGCCAAGTCCTGAAATGCTGGAAGATTTAACAGAGCGTTACCGTGCAATTGGTGGTATTTCTCCTTTAGCTACTATTACATTAGAGCAAGCTAAGAAGTTAGAGAAGCGTTTAAATGAAGTACAAGATGAAGTAGAGTACCATATGTATCTTGGCTTAAAACATATTGAACCGTTTATTGAAGATGCGGTGAAAGATATGCATAACGACGGAATACAAGATGCAATCGCACTTGTTCTTGCACCTCACTATTCTACGTTTAGCGTGAAATCATACGTTGGACGAGCACAAGAAGAAGCTGAGAAACTTGGAAACTTAACAATTCATGGCATTGATAGCTGGTATAAAGAGCCGAAATTCATCCAGTACTGGGTCGATGCAGTGAAGGGTATATATAACGGTATGTCAGATGCAGAGCGTGAAAAAGCAGTATTAATCGTATCTGCACATAGCTTACCAGAGAAAATTATTGCAATGGGCGATCCATATCCAGATCAATTAAATGAAACAGCGGACTATATCGCGCGCGGAGCTGAAGTAGCAAACTATGCAGTAGGCTGGCAAAGTGCAGGAAACACACCAGATCCTTGGATTGGTCCAGATGTACAAGATTTAACGAGAGAACTAAATGAAAAGCACGGTTATACTTCATTCGTATATGCACCAGTTGGATTTGTTGCGGAACATTTAGAAGTTTTATATGACAACGACTTTGAGTGTAAAGTTGTAACGGATGAAATTGGTGCGAAATATTATCGTCCAGAAATGCCAAATGCATCGGACGCATTTATTGACTCTTTAACAGATGTTGTATTAAAGAAAAAAGAATCTGTACTGTAAGAAGAAAGGGGGAGCCTGCTTGAGGAAAAAAGTTGTGATCGTCGGCGGAGGCATCACTGGATTAACAGCAATGTATAACTTACAAAAAAATATTCATGAAAAAAACTTGCCGATTGATACATTACTTATAGAAGCATCGGGTAAACTTGGCGGAAAAATTCAAACCGTTCGAAAAGATGGATTTACAATTGAGCGCGGACCGGATTCTTTCTTAGCACGAAAAGAAAGTGCAGCTAGATTAGTGAAAGAATTAGGTCTCGGCGATGAAGTTGTAAATAATCAAGCCGGTCAATCATTTATCCTCGTAAACAATCGGTTACATAAAATGCCGAATGGATCAATGATGGGAATTCCAACGCAAATTACGCCGTTTCTATTTTCCGGGCTGTTCTCCCCAATTGGTAAACTAAGAGCTGGCTTTGATTTATTAATGCCGAGGTCAAAGCCAGTATCTGACCAATCACTCGGACAATTTTTCAGACATCGTCTTGGAAATGAAGTGGTTGAAAACTTAATAGAACCGTTACTATCGGGTATTTATGCAGGGGATATTGATGAAATGAGCTTAATGTCAACATTCCCGCAAATGTATCAAATTGAGCAGAAACATCGCAGTATTTCACTCGGTATGCGTACGCTCGCTCCGAAAGAAGAGAAAGCTGAACCGAAAAAGGGAATGTTCCAAACAGTGAAAACAGGTTTAGAATCTATCGTAAAATCTCTCGAAGCAAAGATGCATGAAGGTACGATAATAAAGGGAACTCGCATTGAAAAAATTGCAAAACAGGGTGATGGTTATACGATTACTCTTAGTAACGGAAAAGAAATAGAAGCGGACGCCATCGTAGTGGCAACTTCGCATAAAGTATTGCCGTCCATGTTTGCTCAGTACAAGCAGTTTCGTTTCTTCCGTAATATTCCATCCACATCCGTTGCCAATGTCGCACTTGCTTTCCAAAAGTCCGCAATCCAGCGCGATATTAATGGTACAGGATTTGTCGTATCACGAAATAGCGATTACACGATTACAGCATGTACGTGGACGCATAAAAAATGGCCACATACAACGCCAGAAGGAAAAACACTCCTTCGCTGTTACGTTGGACGTGCTGGTGATGAAGCGGTTGTAGAACAAACTGAAGAAGAGCTCGTTCAGCTCGTACTAGAAGATTTAAGAAAGACGATGGATATTACAGAGGATCCAGAGTTTACAATCGTAAGCCGCTGGAAAGAAGCGATGCCTCAATATACAGTAGGCCATAACGAGCGAATGAAAAAGCTCACAACATTTATGGAGAAAGAGTTGCCTGGTATATACTTGGCAGGTAGCTCCTATGCTGGTGCTGGACTTCCAGATTGTATTAATCAAGGTGAGGAAGCTTCAAAGCGTGTATTATCTCATTTGGAGAAAGTAATAGATGCTGAATTAATCGCACAATAAATTATAAGAAACGCCTTCAATCATATTGAAGGCGTTTCGTTTATTATATAAAATACTTATTCGCCAATAAACATATATAAGGTATTTGGCTTTATAACAGCATCTCCTGCATAAATAACCCACTCTGTTAAGTTATCAAAATCTAAATGATAACTATTTCCTTCACTCATATCTTCTATAAAATATGGTTCATTAATGAGTATTCCTTGAATGAAATCTTCCGTAATGTTTTGCATTTCAAACCACATATGTTCACTTTTTCCTTCTTCGTAGGAGACACCAAACTTAGCAAGGAAACGAAAATCTTCATTTGATTGTTCAATGTGAAAAATGTTGCTGAAATACCCGAAAGTATTTTTCGCATTGTAAGCCATACGATCGGTTTCACTATTTGTTTTATAGAACATGAGCCCTGTAGCTTCCTCGTGTTCTTTGAAAAAACTTTCAATATATTCTTCTGAAGTATTAAATTTGAATAAGAGAACGGATGGAGATTGATGGTATTCATCTCGGGCATCCATTCCGCCTAAGAATGTATTTTGTGCATCTATTGGTTGTAGTTTCACTTCTTCATCCTCGATTGAAGATAATTGGTCCATACTCGTTTTATGCCCTATATAAGATAATCCTTTTTCCCACGGAACAGCGACTGTATGTATAGAACCTTGCTGACTATGCGCGATAACGATAGGCTCATTCATAGGGACTTGTCCATTCTCAACGGAATTATTAGCAAATGTTTGAAAGAGATCACCAATGCCGTAGTAGGAAGAAATGCGATTTGGAATAATTAACTCTATTTCAGTTACGCCTGCTCTTAAAAGACCATGTGTATGAAACCAATATTGCGTAGGCTCACCGTCTTTATCGTCTTCATAAACAGAATGAATAACGTACAAGTCAGGAATGTCAGGTAATAATTCATTTTCAACGTGATATTCAATATAGCTTCTAGATATCACTTTCATTGCTGCACTTGAATCGATTACAAATAACAAATCTGGGGCGAGATTCCATAAAAACTGTAACTGCTGGAAAAAGCAGTCCAGTACATCGCCTACAAATAGCGTACGAGTGAAAATTTCAGTGCCGAAAGCCGCATCTTCAAAATTACGATCTACAATTGTAGAATCTTGTCTATTGTACATTTTATATTCTTCTGGGTCGTTCGCCTCATCAATATGCAGTTCATACGGTATGACTGTTTCACCCATATGTAATTCAACAATAAGGCTTGTCTCATCACTATAAACAATTTTTAACTCATCAACTTTAGTAGCGATAGTTTCTAGTCGTTGTTTTAACTGCTCAATTGTAATTCTAGTTGGTATAACAGCAATCATATCTGAAAAATGACGTTCTAATGTTCCATTCATAGCTGCGCGGTATGTTTCTGTTTGCACTTCCATTCAATCACTCCTATTCAAATGAATCCATTTTACATCCCAATCAAATGTCAATATTTTCTGTTTTCTTTCTCTAACATTATAGAGTGCATTTGTAGAAGGTGTAAAATTATTATTTTGTATTATAGTTTGAAAGCTTGTAAATTAAATAAATCTTTTGTAAAATTTGTCGAAAAATAGTTCTATATAACGAATCATTTGTTATGATAGAAATGCTGAGAAAATATGAAATAGAGAGAGGAAAATGGCTGTGAAGAAATTGTTAAGTGTCTTTTTATCATTCTTGCTATTGCTTTCATTTACTGGAACTTTAGCGCAAGCAGAAGAAACTGCTTCTATGTCAGTAGAAAAAGCAATTCAAGTATTTAAGCAGCAAGGGAAAACGAAGGGGATTGTGGAAGGCTATATTGTCGGATATACGCAAAGTTCTTCTAAATATACGAAGGATCCAGCTAAGTTTGATGATACAAACGTAGCAATTGCAGATTCGCCAAACGAAACGAATCCAGACAAAATCATGCCCGTTCAGTTGCCAAAAGGTGATGTGAGAACGGCAGTGAATGTAAAAGATCACCCTGAAAATATCGGGAAGAAAGTTAGTTTGACTGGGACTCTTGAATTATATTTTAGTAACCCAGGTCTAAAATCAGTAACAGCTTATAAGTTTCAAGGTGAAGGACAAAACCGTGTTAGCGACGTAGTAGCTTCACCGAACGGCGGAGAAATTGCTAAAGGAACAGCGGTAACATTAACGACGAATACAGAAGGGGCAACAATCTACTATACGTTAGATGGCTCTAATCCTACTAATAAAAGTGTTCGTTATAATGGACAAATTGTAATGAATGAAAATAGTGTAGTGAAAGCAATCGCGGAAAAAGAAGGGCTTACTTCTTCAGCAATTTCGACATTTTCATTTATTATCGTAAATAATGAACAGGTTCGTATTCATGACATTCAAGGAAAATCACATATTTCTCCTTACAACGGGAAGAAAGTAAACAATGTGGAAGGCGTTGTCACAGCGCTTGATAAAAACGGCTTTTATATAGAAGATAATCAGCCGGATAATGATCCAGCTACTTCAGAAGGTATTTACGTATATAAAAAAGATGCGAATGTAGCAGTAGGAGATCTTATTCAAGTTGATGGAGTAGTAGAAGAATATGTTGGACCAGGATATGCAGAGCGATTTGAAACAGACTTAACGACGACAGAAATTAAGGCGAGTCGCGTTGCTGTAATCGCAAAAAATCAAACTTTACCAGCACCGATTGTACTTGGAGAAAACGGTGTGAAAATCCCGGACCAGATTATTGATAATGATGCATTTGGTTTATTTGATCCAAATGAAGATGCAATCGACTTCTATGAAAGTATAGAAGGTATGCGTGTTACGATGCCAACACCAAAAATTATTACACCTCAGAAAAACGGGAATTTATATGTAACAGTAAAAAATGGTGGAGATAAAATAGTAACACAATATGGGACACCTCTATTAGATGAAAATCAATTAAACCCAGAGCGTCTTTCTGTAAAAGTACCTCGCGATTATGTAGCAAAAGTAGGAGATACTTTCACTGGAGATATAACAGGGGTAGTAGGATATGATTACGGTTCTTTCCGTATTTCGCCAATAACAGAACTGCCAGCTGTAGTGGATGGTGGATTTAAGCAAGTAGGCGCAAATATTCAGCCACGTCTTGATAAGTTAACGGTTGCTACATATAACATTGAAAACTTCTCAGCGAATAAAAAAGAAACAACAGATGAAAAGGTAAAAGCGTTAGCGTATTCTATTAAATACAACTTAAAAATGCCAGATATTATCGGTGTAGAGGAAATGCAAGATAATAACGGATCAATTAATGACGGTACGACAGATGCGTCATTAAGCGCAAAACGTATCATTGATGCAGTTCTAGAAATTCGTGGACCGAAGTATGAGTATGTAGAAATCGCTCCAAACAATAATCAAGACGGAGGAGCACCAGGAGCGAATATTCGCGTCGGCTTCTTCTATAATCCATCACGCGTGAAATTAGCGACGGTACCAAAGTTACTTGATAAAAATGTTGTTCGTATTGGAGACGAAAATCCATTATTTGAAAGTACACGTAAACCGTTAGCGGCAGAATTTACGTTCCAAGGACAAAACATTGTTGTCGTTGCAAATCACTTAAACTCAAAACTAGGAGATGCAACGCCATTTGGAAAAGTGCAGCCGCTCGTATTAAAAAGTGAAGACAAACGAATTCAGTTAGCACAAGAAGTAAATCATTTCGTGCAAGGAATTCAGAAAAAGAATACGAATGCACCAGTTGTCGTGTTAGGTGATATGAACGATTTCGAGTTCTCTAAACCACTAAAAGCACTAGAGGGAACAATCTTAAAAGATATGTTAAACACAGTGCCGAAAGAGAATCGTTACACTTACATTCACGAAGGAAATGCACAAGTGTTAGATCATATTTTAGTAACAAACAACATCGCATCGCACACAATTGTAGATCCAGTGCACTTAAACTCAAACATAATGAAAGAGCACGGACGTGTAAGCGACCATGACCCAGTACTTGCTCAAATTGATTTGAAGAAAGCTTCTTAAAGAAAGGAACGCTTAGGTGACTAAGCGTTCTTTTTTTTTCATTGTTATAGAATAGTATAAAGAGATGATTCCTTTTTTTGTAATCTAATGATAAAATTAATCGAATATTTAGTTTTTTAAGGGGGACAACAATGCAGTTACAAATAAATGGAAAGTTAATGAATCAGCTTGCAATTTTTTTTAGTACGATCGTCATGCTTCAGTTTGTAGCTGATATAACAGGACTTACAAGCAATCTAGATATTACGTATAACTTAATTAATACAGCAGCTTCTTATATAACATTTAGTTTGGCGGTTATTTTTACTTTAATAGGTGCAAGAAGAGAATTAAGTAAATATGCAATTATTTTATTATGTTCAGTGGTAGGTATTAAAGCAATTTATTTTGCGGTGTTCGTTATCTTATGGGGATTGGCAGGTACACCGTAAAGGGGAGGATGATTATATGTAATGATAATAAGAGCGTAATTCTCGATGTTAACTTAGGGAATTACGCTCTTATTCGTTTGATTATTTAGTCTGAAATTGTTTGAAACGCTTTTCTACACCGCTCTCTTCTTTGCAACCTTCTTCTATATTTTTTTCTATCACGTTTTACTCCTTGTATATACATGATTAAGCTAACGAGAAGGAAGAAAGTGCATTGCATCGTTAAAATATACGGAGACATGCCATGCAACGGTTGTTTTGGGTCATATAAATGAAAAGGCGCTCCGCCTATTGTAGGGAATATCGTATTTAGCAGGACGTATGGAATGGAGGCAACTGCAAATGGGAAAAGAATCGCCATATAGTCCTTTTGTGACCACGCAGATGCTGCAAGTCCTAAAAGGGCCATTAAACCTGCAAATAAAAAATTAATTCCGATATATACAGCAATGTAAGTGAGGGGAGATTCGTAATATAAGTTTGCAAACATCCCATTATCATTTATAATGCCTGAACCAGCAGTCGGTTCTCCGTCTGGAATGGTTAATTTGCAAAATAATAACGATAAGATGAATGGAAATGTATAAAGAAATCCGCCACAAAAGAATGTAACGATATATTTCGTTACTGAATAAGGGAACAAAGAAATCCCTTTACTTACAAACGGTTTAAAACCATCTGATTTATCCGAATTGTAACTTGTACTAAAGGGGAAACTAGCAATAACGGGCATTAATAATAAATAAACATCCATTTCATTGTCGCGAAATCCAATCCATTTAACAGCTGTTGTTACAAAGGCATCCGTTCCATCCCCAATGTAACGAATTACATAATAATAATGGTAAATAAAAATAAGAGCTAGTCCACTAAACATAATAATTAAAGAAACACGATTACAAAAAGCTTGCTTTATATTTAAACGAAGCGCACGCATCATGACTGAAAAAGCCTCCACTATTTTGATAAACTTGTCTATTTTCTATATTACTATTAATTGTAAAGATTTTCTTGTTTTTTTATTTGATTATTTGAAAAAGAGGAATTTTGTTGTTGTGAAGTAAGGTTTAGCTGAAAGGGATTTTTCTAAAATATGGTTGACAATTAAGTATTACATTTGTAATCTTAATTATAGATTACAAATGTAATACTTAGGAGTGAAACATACGATGACAAATCAATTACCTAAAATATCTGAAGCGGAATTAGAAATTATGAAAGTACTTTGGTCGAGTTCTCCGCAAACAGCGAATGAAATTATAGAAGAACTGGAAGATGCAATGGACTGGAAACCGAAAACAATCCGCACATTAATTAATCGATTAGTACAAAAAGAAGCCGTTTCTTATCATCAAGATAAAGGGCGAATGTATGCTTATTATCCGTTAGTATCACAAGATAATTATTTGCAAGTGGAAACGAAATCTTTACTAAAGCGTTTTTGCGGTGCAGCGTTTAAACCGTTACTTGTTAATTTTTTAAAAGAGGAAAAATTGTCTTCAGAAGATATTAATGAACTGAAACGCATTTTAGATGAGAAGACAGAGGAGAATAAGAGGAAGGATCGATAAAAATGATAAACACGCTTATAAATGTATACCTTCCTCATTTTTTTGATTGGCTTATAGAAACGTCACTTATGGCCAGCATATTAGTTGGATTTATTTTATGTATAAAAGTTCTATTTAGAAATAAATTAACACCCCGGTGGCAATATATGTTGTGGATCGTATTAATGATAAGACTCCTTTTACCATGGTCGCCAGATAGCTCTTATAGCATTTACTCATTACTTTCCTATAGTTCTAGTGTATCGGAAGTTATTCCAAAAAATATGCCGGCTACTGAGAATATAGTGAACATAGAAAGCGACCGTAAAGTGGAATTGGAATCAAATCCTAAAATGGTGACAAAAACTAGCGAACCGGAAGTAGAAGTCAGTTCGGAAAAACAGACTACATTTTCTTTATACAAACTTGCTTTGTATGTGTGGCTAGCTGGGGTAATTGTATTAGCAGCCATCACGTTTCTTACAAATAGACGGTTATATTCGTACATAAAGAAACAACCGGATATTACGGATGAACAGGTCATTACAGTGTTTGATCGCTGTAAGCAGTCTATGAAAATGAAGAAGGCAGTTTCATTACGTCTAGCAGGAAAGATTGCGAGCCCAACTGTGTTTAGTTTCTTTCGTCCGAAAGTATTACTATCAAAAAAACATATGAAAGTATTAAATGAGCAACAATTACAATATGTCTTTTACCATGAGTTAGCTCATATTAAGAGAAAAGATGTAGCTGTAAATTGGATTATGTACAGTTTAATCCTATTAAATTGGTTCAATCCAATTCTTTGTTACGCCTATTTTTGTATGCGAGAAGATCAAGAATTGGCATGTGATGCATATGCGCTTACTTTCATAGATAAAGAGGAGCAAATTGCATACGGGCATACAATTATTACCCTTCTAGAACATTATTCCTATCAAGTACCAAGCCTAGTAAATTTAAGTAGAAATAAACGAACACTAAAAAGGAGAATCATTATGATTAAAAAATTCCAAAAGAAATCGTATCGTCTTTCTTTACTCGGAGTGATTGCTATAGCAGCTATAGCGGGCGGATTTTTATTAAATGCAAGGATAACTGAGGGAGATGAAAGACAGAAAGAAAAAGTTGTAGAAAAAAAGCAATCTAAAGCGGCATTTGAAAAAGCGATAGAAACAGTATTAGGTACACCGGAGAATGCAAGTAGAGAATGGGGTATGTCAATAACGTCATATAAAAAGAATACAGATTTTTTGTATTTGGCAGAAAAGAATTTTACAAAAGAAGAATTTGAGCAGTATGTTCAATTATTTAAAGAAGCTAAAGAAATTCATAAAAAAGCAATGGTTAATAAAAAAGTACCTGAGAATTATGATAGAGATACAAAGGAATTTAAACGTGAACGTTTGAATAAAGCTGATCAAGAAAGATTAGCTAGTATTGAGAAGAAATTAGTTCCACTTTCGGAAAGGGTGGAGAAGTCTTTAACGTATACTATAGAAGAAGCGAAAGAACATGTACCGTATCAAATTAAGCAGCCGACTTATATACCTGAAGGTTATGAATTAAAGAGGGAATGGGCTGACTCATATTTTGGAAGAGATGTAGAATTAGTTGTTAAATCAGAATATACAAATGGAAAATATGGTTTTACAATTTACCAATCAAGGATTTATGCAGGTGGTAATAAGGATCCACTTCACTACATGATGCCTGGAGAAGAGAATCTAGAAAGTTATAATTTAGACGGGAAAGGAATGGTCTATAATAAATCTTCTCATGGAGAGGGTAAGTTAAAAGGGCTCAAAATGTTTGTACCAGAACACGGAAAGAATAGTGAGTATCAGATTGTCATAGTGAATGATATTTTTACAAGAGATACAAAGATATACGAAGAGATAATCGATGATGAGCTAACTAAGAAAGAAATGGAGAAAATATTACTTTCTATGTCAAAATAATAGACAGTGTTCTTAAACTTTTAGTTTTAAGAACACTGTCTATTTTATTAAATTTCTAGTGGGATCTAGCCAGCAATTATTATGAATATATTCTAGCTTTCCATACAAGTATACTTTTTGATACACTATGGACAGTATGATATAACTTGACTGAAATCTTTTATACTGGAAATAATAAAAAGAGAACTTGTATAGAATGTAAGCGTGTGGTAATATCAAAGATGTACTGATTGACTATATTATCCAATTGGTCATTTTTGGAGGTGATGATGTGGCAATAGATCGAAAACGTTCTATTATTGAGGCTGCAACAAAGTCTTTTTCAGCGTTCGGTTATAAAGCAACAACGATGGATCAAGTAGCGAAGTTAGCGAATGTAGGAAAAGGAACGATTTATACTTTTTTCAAAAATAAAGAAGAGCTATTTGGTGAAATTATTTCTAATTTAATTACAGAAATGAAGCAAGTTGCAGAAAGTGCAATTCGTTCAGATGTTTCATTTTTTGAAAATGTACATAGAGCATTATATAGCATCTTGGAATTTAGAAAAGAACATCAGCTCATGATTAAATTAATTCAAGAAGAGCGCGATATGGGAACGAAAGAAGTACAAGAAGTTATGCAACAAGTTGATGTGGAAATCGTTTCTGTTATTCAATCGTATTTAAAGATTGCGATTGAAAAAGGTGAAATTAGCAAATGTGATCCAGAAATTACAGCATTTATTATGCTTCGTCTATATGTATCGCTTATTTTTGATTGGGAAAAAAATCATGAACCGCTAGAAAAAGAAAAAATTGCAGAGTTATTTGAACTTTATTTACTAAAAGGATTGTCAAACTAAGATAATCCTTTTAATTTTATAAAAAATGACCGAATGAACAATGCGGTCATATATTTAAGTTAAGGGGGGGATATAGAAAAATTATAATCATAATGAGAAAAAGTTGCATAGTAATAAATTCGGGGATAAGGCATATGTATGAACAAGTATAGCCTTTTTGTTTGGGTAAAAATGACTATATGAACATTTTGGTCATTTTATAAAAGGGGGAGAAATTATGAAAGGGAATCAGTTACTTCGGAAAGAGTTCACGGAAATTATAAAAAGTAAAAAAATATTAATTCCAATTATTGCGGTCTTATTCGTACCGATTTTATATGCAGGGATGTTTTTGTGGGCCTTTTGGGATCCGTATAAACAGTTAGATGACTTACCAGTTGCAGTAGTCAATTTAGATAAAGGCGCAGTATTTGATGGGAAACCAATTGAGGTCGGGAAAGGGCTCGTTGATAATTTAAAAGATAATAAAAGTTTTAAATGGGAGTTCGTAAGTGAAAAAGAAGCAAAGAAAGGAATGGAAGGTAGAAAGTATTACATGTTAGTGCGCATTCCAGATGACTTCTCAAGTAACGCTACAACGTTACTAAAAGATAATCCAAAGCCATTAAACTTAGAGTACATTCCAAACGAAAGCTTAAACTTCTTATCTTCACAAATTGGAGGAACAGCCATTGAAAAGATTAAAATTGAAGTATCAAGCACGTTAACGAAAACATATGCAGAGAAAATGTTTGATTCTATTAAAGACGTCTCAAAAGGATTAGCAGATGGAGCGGAAGGGGCAAATAAACTACATGACGGATCAAGTGAATTGCATGATGGTTCAAGTAAAGTGACGGATGGCCTTCATACACTTCAAGGGAAATCTGGGGAGATGAAGGATGGAGTTCAGAAATTAGCAGATGGATCTAATAAATTAGTAGATGGATCAGGCAAAGTAACAAATGGTTTAAATACGTTAAATAGCAAAACAGGTGAGATGCAGACGGGTATAGGGAAATTGCAAGATGGCTCCGGAAAAGTAACAGGCGGTTTAAATACGTTAAATAGCAAAACGGGTGAATTGCGTGATGGATCTGAGAAAGTGACTGGTGGCTTGAACAAACTAGTAAGTAAATCCGGCGAATTACAAACAGGAACAACTAATCTATCAAATGGTATGGGAAAACTTGTTGAAGGGCAAAGTCAATTAGAGAAAGGTTCTCAAGCGATTCAAAAGGGATTGCAGGATTTAAATAGTAACGTACAAAATTCTGCTGCAGGATTAGAGGAAATGCAGTCGAAAGGTCCTTCTATATTGAATGCAGTAAATGAGAAAATAGATGCGGCTGGAGAGAATGTAAATCAGTTAAATGAACTTACGCAATCAACAGCAGGAGATGCCAAAAATGCAGCGCAAGAGGTAGCGAATTTACAAAAGAAAATTGAGAGTTTACCAAAAGAATATCAAGAACAGTTACAACCATTCATAACAAGTGCCGTAAAAAGCACAGCGACAGTTCAGCAAAAAGCTACTGGAGTAGCAGGTGGAACAAATAAATTAAATGAAGAAGTAAAACAATTAAAAGGCGAAATAGATCAAAAAACAAGTGGATTGCAAAATAAATTACCAAATTCAGAAGGAGTAAAAACTCTAGCAGATGGTATTGAGAAACTAACAAATGCTCAAAATGAATTTGTTAGTAAGTTTTATGGATTTGGTGAGGGATTAGATAATGCAAAAATAGGTGCCGATAAATTAAAAGATGGATCAGTTCAATTAATTGATGGGGTAACGCAATTACAAAGCGGATCAGGAAAGGTGACAGCAGGATTAGGTCAATTATCTGCAGGAGTAAATCAATTAGTAGATGGCTCAAGCAAAGTAACAGGTGGTTTAGGTACATTATCCGCAGGAGCAAATCAAATGTCAGGAGGAATAACGCAATTAGTAGACGGTTCAAGCCAAGTAACAACGGGCTTAGGTACTCTAAATGGTGGCCTAAATCAAATGTCAACAGGCTCAACCCAGCTAATCGACGGCGTAAATAAACTAGCAGACGGCTCAGGAAAAGTAACTGATGGACTAGTGAAAGTAAACGATGGTTCAGGTGAACTTGCTGAGAAACTTGGTGAAGGGGCAGAGAAAGCTGGGGAAGTAAAAGGGACAGATAAAACGTATGATATGTTTGCAAGTCCTGTAAAAGTGAAGACAGAGAAAATGGCGGAAGTTCCTAACTACGGAACTGGATTTACGCCGTATTTCTTATCACTCGGTTTATTCGTTGGGGCATTACTATTATCAATTGTATATCCATTACGTGATACAGTTGGCGTTCCGAAATCAGGATTTAGTTGGTTTATTAGTAAGTTCGGCGTGTTACTATCAGTCGGTATTATTCAAGCGATAGTAGCAGATGTCATATTACTATTCGGATTAGGTGTAGAAGTACAAAGCATTCCATACTTCATACTCTTTAGCATCGTTACAAGCTTAGCGTTTATCGCATTAATTCAATGTTTAGTAACAGCATTTGGTGATGCAGGACGTTTCATCGCCATCATCACATTAATTATTCAGCTTACAACGAGTGCCGGAACATTCCCACTAGAATTGATTCCGAAGTTTTTACAACCATTCAATGCTTGGTTACCGATGACATACTCTGTATCTGGATTGAAGGCAGTCGTATCAAGCGGAGACTTTAACTTCATGTGGCAAAACATTGGAATGCTCATGATCTTCATCGTTGTATTATCACTTGGAACAATCGCTTCATTAACTTGGGTGCATAAACGACAATTTAGAAATATTGCTGAAAATCAATCGGTAGAAGCCTAAATAAGGAACATAAAAAAGGTACCGAAATGGTGCCTTTTTTATTGGTCTTTTTTTATCACGCTATTTGTGGGCAGTAAGGCTCCCACCTCAAAATTTGGCTAGAGAAAAGAAGTTAGGTGGGAGATAGACTGCCAATAAACGCCTGATTAGTGTGGGCTAATAATCAGTGAGGCTGAACAAAACACCTACTGATTAAAGTTTCACTTTATAGGCTGAGAAATTTCATTTGTTTTTCTATTTTTACGGAAGAAGTATATAGCAATACTTATAAGGATAATTGTAGCTACAATCCAAACAAATGGACCATATTTTTCAGCAAAAGTATATAGTTTCATGTTGCTGGAAATGTCCTCTTTTGTTTTTCCTATTAGAATTTCAGAGCCACTATAACCTTCAAGTGTATCTCCTTTTTTTATGCCAAAAATAAGAACGTCTGATTTGTTTTCTATTCCGGTGTATCGGTATCCTTTACCTTTAATTGTTAATTGGGTATCATCCTTTTTTAGTGAATAGTCTTCGGCAGAAATATCTTTGCCTGACAGTGTAATTGGTTCCATTGAGAAGCGGATTTCTTTTAATGCAGGAAGAGTCTCATTGTTTAGTAAGAGTTGCTTTGCAATATGCTGCTCAGTATTAATGTTTATCCAATTTGCTTTTCGTCGTTTATATGTATTAATTTCAAGGAGTGCGAATTCTTTATTTTGAAGTTTTTCCTCTGTAATAGGTTGCGCGGTAGTTAATGTTCCTTTTAATAAAATCACACCGTCTTTTGCAGATTGAAAGGAAGTGGTTTCCTTTGTTTTCTTTAATGTATTGATAGTCCCTTTATAATCCTCTTTTCCTAAAAGAACAGCTCCTGTATGTACGGTTAAAATAAGATATAGGATGCTGAATACGATAATAGCTTTTTTCACTATTTCCCCTCCAAAGTATGTATAATTAAATTATAACATAATTTACCATAATGAATTTATTAATTTGAATAAAAAGTTACAGACGTAAAAGTAATAAATACATTAAGAGAAGTGTAGATGAAAGGAGTAAAAATGAAAAAGAAATACAGTTGTAAGAAAGTTGTACAACTGTACTTAAAGTGGATAAAATATTTTCTTCATAATGTAATGGTTGTTTTGTATCCCTTTTTCTCCTTAATTTCATCATATTTCATGTATAGCTAAATAAAAGGACAGGAATTACAACAATTTACAGAGAAACATAGAGTAGAGGGGCTGGTATGATGAAAGGAAATCTTACTTATTATTTTGTCTTAAATCCGCTAATCATATTTCTTGTTTACGCCCTTTCACCTATCTTGTTTCATAAAGAAAAATATATAAATATGAAAGATGCACTAGGAATACTTGTAGTTTACTATGTGCTAATTAGTGGGTATTACTTTATGGATGTTATTAGTAAAAGAATGAAGAAAAACGGTAAAGACAAATAAAGAGTTTTAGTACATAAAAATCGATGGAGGACAACAAAATGACTGAAAGTGAAATGAAATTTAGGGATACGACCATTCGTAACTTTTTTGATAAAGAGGACCGTCTAAAATCGATTCCAGGTCAAAAGAAGAAAAAACTAGTATTGTTAGAGTATTTAATTAGCAAGTTAAATGCGGAGAATCAGTATACGGAAAAAGAAATCAATGCATTCATCAAACAATATCATGACGATTTTTGTACGATTAGACGCGAGTTTATTGTGCAGGGGTTTATGGACAGAGAGGATAATATGTACCGTATAAATGGGAGAGAAGTGTGGACGAAGTGGGAGGAGTTAAAATAATGAATCAGCGAGGGGATCCCCGCTGATTATAAGCCTGTGCTAGTCTTGCTGTTTCTTTGTAGTAAGTCTATGAACGCTTCAACATTCGAACTTGTAATGTATCCAAGCGTTATATATTCATCTTCATAGTAAAATATTATTTTTTTGTCAAAGATTCTTCTCTTCGTTTCTATGGATAGAATTTTTTTATAATCAAATTCGGCAATGAATGTGTTTTTATATTGGCTAAAAAAGAGAAGTCTTCTATTAGTAGCAAGTAACATGCCAGGATACGGGACTTTATGCGTAATCATATAGCCAGTAAGTGAACATTTTAAAGTAGATAAAATCTTTTCTTCTTTATGTAATAGTTGTTTTGCAGCTGTTAAGATTGGATTCATTGCATACATTCCTTTTATTTTGATGTATGAATATTGTATCAAGAGTAAAAAGATTCTCAATATGCAATATTGCATATTGGACGTTTTATAGTTTTAATATTATTTTTTAAAAGAAAAAGTACGAGGTGATTCAATGATACGATTAGCAAAAGAGGCTGATGCAGAAGCAATAATGAACATTAGAAAAGAAATTATATTATCGGAAAATACTACAAAGTTTTTCATAGTATCCCCGAAGAAGTTACCGAATGATATGAATGCAGAAAGAGAAAAGATACGGAAAAGCAATGAGAAAGGAAATCTTTATATCGTGTATGAAGTAGATGGGAAGGTAGTTGGCTTTTTAATTTTCAACCGATATGAACTAGAACGGTTACAACACGCAGGCACAATGGGAATGGGGATTAAAGAGGCGTATTGTAATCAAGGCATCGGCACGAAATTAATTGAATTTCTTATTAGTTGGGCTAAAGGGCAGAAGGGTTTAGAGAAGATTTGCTTAGGTGTAGTTTCTGTTAATGATCGGGCAATTAAAGTGTACAAACGTATGGGTTTTGTAGAAGAAGGAAGACAACGAAAGCAAATTAAATATGAAGATGGATCATATGGAGATGATGTATTGATGGGCTTTTATATTAAATAAAGAATATATGGTATTAAGAAAAGGAATGTACATAACGTAAATTTCTAAAAGCAGTATATTGCCCCTGCATTAACAGACTTTTTCCTATGTATAATATTAATATAGTAAAATCATAACAACCGATATTGCAGTTTCCAATAATATACTATATAATCAATTTAAGAAAACGTTTTCATGCAAAGGGGGAGAATTTCGTGTCGACTATAGAGGACGTGGCGAAATTAGCGGGGTTATCAAGGACAACGGTTTCTAGGGTGATTAATAATCATCCATATGTTTCAGATGAGAAGAAAAAAAGGGTTCAATTAGCAATGAAGCATTTAGGCTTCGTTCCTAATTCTGCGGCGAGAAGGCTTCGTAAACAAAAAACGGAAACAATTGCGGTGCTAGTTCCAAGGATTACAAATCCTTTCTTCAGTAGATTTATTGAAGCAATCGAGATTGCTGCTTCTGAACATAAATATAAACTGATTATTTGTCAAACAAGATATTTACCGGAAAAAGAGATGGAGTATTTACAATTATTATCTACGAAGCAAGTAGATGGGATTATTCTATGTTCACTAGAAAATCCGTGGGAAGATGTAGAGCCATACTTACAGCACGGTCCAATCGTGTTATGTAATGAATATATTGAGGAAGCAAATATTCCAACAGTGAAGTTTGATCATGCGCAAGGAGCATACATAGCTGCGAAGCATGTGTTAGATCAAGGATATCGCAACCTTATTTTTTGCCGTGGTAACGAAACCAAATTAGTTAGCCAGCAGCGAAAAATGGGCTTTTTACGTGCAATAACTGAGAAGAGCCGCCAAGTAGAAGCGATTGATTTTCTTGAAAACGCTTTCTCTTGGGAAGATGGAAAACGAATATTCCATGAAGTATTAAAGGACAAAAAAAATCCTACCGCGATTTTGGCAGGAGGCGATGAGGTAGCAGCTGGAATTATCTCAGAGGCGAAGCACCATAACTGGAGCATTCCAGATGATCTCGCTGTTATCGGTTTTGATAATCAAATATTATCGCAGATTACAGAACCAGGTATTACGACAATTGAACAGCCAATTGATGAAATGGCCCGAAAAGTTGTCGACCTGATGATGGATAAAATCCATACGAAAAATTATCGAAAAAAAGAATTGTATGAGTTTGAACTGGAGCTCTTGGTGAAAGGTTCAACGATGAAGGATAAGATGTTATTAGCCTAGTAGACTATGTCTGCTAGGTTTTTTTATGTTCACAAACTATTATTCTTCGTGAACGCAATCGTCACATTTGTTATGGTATGCTTCGTGTTGCTCATCAATTTCTTTCCCACAGTGCGCACAAGTTTTCGTCGGTAAATTTCTGAAAAACTCCATTGGTTGATCGATCATGTCAATCCCTCCATTTCCATTTCTTACTATCATTGTATTAGTACAAAAAATAAAAGTCAACAACTGTTTTATAACAAAATTGAAAATTAATGAAAAAGTTTAGGAAATGGATTATAGTTAACAATGTAGGATGTAAGTAAAAAACTTTCTCAAGTACGGAGAAAAACTGCATTCCTACTCGGTTTTAGAAAGGATGGATACATATGAAAATGACTGTTGTCGGCTTTTGGGGCGGCTTTCCAGAAGCGGGAGAAGCAACGTCGGGGTATTTGTTTGAACACGATGGTTTTCGTTTACTTGTAGACTGTGGTAGTGGTGTACTAGCACAGCTTCAAAAATATATAACACCATCTGATATAGATGCAGTTGTACTGTCACACTATCATCACGATCATGTTGCGGACATTGGGGTATTGCAATATGCGAGATTAATTACGAGTGCGACAACAAGGCAACTACCGGAATTACCAATATACGGTCATACGTTTGACGAGAATGGATTCCATTCTTTAACACATGAACGACATACGAAAGGAATCGCGTACAATCCAGAAGAAACACTTCAAGTTGGACCGTTCTCGATTTCGTTCTTAAAAACTGTTCATCCTGTTACATGCTTTGCGATGCGTATTACAGCTGGAGATGATGCTGTAGTATACAGCGCTGATTCAAGTTATATTCCTGAATTCATTCCATTCACAAAAGATGCTGATCTTTTCATTTGTGAGTGTAATATGTATGCACATCAAGAGGCTGCAAAAGCAGGGCATATGAATAGTACAGAAGTAGCAAGTATTGCAAAAGATGCGAATGTAAAAGAACTTTTATTAACGCACTTACCGCATACAGGCAACCCATCTGATTTAGTAACAGAAGCAAAACAAATTTTCAGTGGCCATATTACGCTAGCGCATAGTGGCTACGTATGGAACTCATGAGGTGATACGATGTTATTTATTGATAATAAAGGAATTACAGATCCTAGAATAAACTTAGCGATCGAAGAATATTGTGTGAAGAATTTAGATATTAACGAAACATATTTACTGTTCTACATTAATGAGCCTTCGATTATCATTGGTAAAAATCAAAACACAGTAGAAGAAATTAATGCAGATTACGTAAAAGAAAAAGGTATTCATGTCGTTCGTCGTCTATCAGGCGGAGGCGCAGTATATCATGATTTAGGAAACTTAAACTTCAGTTTTATTACGAAAGATGATGGAGACAGTTTCAGCAACTTCAAAAAATTCACAGAGCCTGTAACGAAAGCGCTTAGTAAATTAGGTGTAAATGCAGAACTAAGTGGTCGTAACGACATTTTAGCTGAAGGTAGAAAAATTTCAGGTAACGCGCAGTTCTCAACGAAAGGTCGTATGTTCAGCCACGGTACGTTACTATTTGACTCTGAAATCGATCACGTCGTATCAGCGTTAAAAGTAAAAATGGATAAGATTCAATCAAAAGGTATTAAATCAATCCGTAGCCGCGTTGCGAACATTACAGAGTTCCTAAACGAAGAAATGACGACAGAAGAGTTCAGACAACTTCTTCTAGAAACAATTTTCGAAGGAGAAACAGAAATCCCAACGTACGAATTAACAGAAAATGATTGGAAAGAGATCCACAAACTTTCTGAAGAACGTTACCAAAATTGGGATTGGAACTACGGAAAATCACCGAAGTTCAACTTACAACATTCACACCGCTTCCCAGTTGGACAAGTTGATGTTCGTCTTGAAGTGAAAAAAGGAACAGTAACAGAATGTAAAATTTACGGCGACTTCTTCGGTTCACTAGATGTTCATGATATTGAAGAGCGTCTAACAGGCGTTCAGTTCGATAAAGATGCATTCACTGCAGCTTTAGAAGGCGTAGATATCGCACGCTACTTCGGTAACATTACAACAGAAGATTTCTTACATCTATTCTTCTAAAAATGAGGGAGGCTGCCATAAAGGCAGCCTCTTTCTTTTTATAGTTTTGTCGATATAATTCCATTTACCACAAAATGTATACTTACAGGACATCTGCCTCTTATAAAGGAATATATATATGAAAAGGAGGCGGATCGATATGAAAAGGGTCATACACATTGTAATATTGCTCGGATTCGTCATTGGGATTGCAGCGTGTAACAGTGAAACTTCCTCAAGTCGTACCCTTTTATCTATCGGAAAGCCAGCGCGGGATAATGTTATATATTTTACGCATACAGATAACAAACGAAAGATACAGGATATACAGGACAGGTTTCAAAATAAGGAATGGAAAAGAAATGAAACATTCAGCACTGTTAATAAAACGCCAGATGTCGTCTTATCAATAGATGAAAACAATAAAGGGTTACCGACGTTATATGTTACCGTGTATTTTCATGAAAATGGAGCGGACGTTTTGAATTTGTATGGAGAGTATACGAACTTAAATAAAGAGGAACTTAATAAACTTAGAGAAAAGATGAATGCATATTATCCTAAAATGATTTCTGGTCTAGTTTCATAAATTACTTGCGAACAAAATTCCCTTATCTTTCCAAAGTAAACCAAGAGAAGGTGATCTGTCTATATGCAGTTAATAGAATATCACTTGCCACTTTAATTTTCTTTTAATATAATTAATTTAGAATTTTTAAATATTCTAAATTTTATAAAGGTGGGGTTTTTGTGAATCTCGTTCAATCTTTGGCTGAAACGGCAAAAAAGAAGGGGGATAAACTGGCTTATATATTTATGGATCAGTCGGTCTCATATGACCAATTAAACAAAATGGTCACAAGGTTTTCTAGCAATTTAGCAGAAATGGGCATTGGAAAAGGGGACAATGTCGCATTAGTTGTTGGGAACTCACCACATTTTTTGATCGGTTTATACGGAACAATGAAAGCCGGAGCAACTGTTATTCCAGTTAATCCAATTTATACAGCAGACGAAATGCATTATATTTTACAAAATGGAGATGTAAAAACAATCATCGTACTCGACGTCCTTCTACCTGTTATACAATCTCTTACAACAAGACTTCCTTCATTAGAAAACATCATCATATGCGAAACCTCATCAGATTTTAACCATACAGAAACCGAAAAAATGAAAACGTTTACTAGTTTTGTGGGGGCTGGAGACTTACAATACGAAGGCCCTGAACTAGATGAAGAAGATGTAGCGGTTATCCTATACACTTCAGGTACAACTGGAAAACCAAAAGGCGCTATGTTAACACATAAAAATTTATATAGTAATGCGAATGATGTTGCGTCTTATTTACAATTTACTGCTGACGATCGCGTCGTTGCGGCACTGCCAATGTTCCATGTGTTCTGTTTAACAGTTGCGGTAAATGCACCGATTGTGAACGGGGCAACGATTTTAATGTTACCGAAATTTAGTCCGAAAGAAGTATTCCGTATTTGTCGTACGTACGAACCAACGATCTTTGCTGGCGTACCGACGATGTACAATTATTTATATTTATTTGAAGAAGCAAGCGCAGAGGATGTGAAGACGCTTCGCCTTTGTATTTCTGGTGGCGCATCGATGCCTGTTGCTCTTCTGCAAAACTTTGAAAAACGTTTTAACGTTATTGTTTCAGAAGGATACGGTTTATCAGAGGCATCACCAGTTACTTGTTTCAACCCGCTAGATCGTCCTCGTAAACCAGGATCAATTGGCACAAATATTTGGCATGTAGAAAATAAAATTGTAAATGAACTTGGGGAAGAAGTACCTGTCGGCGCAGTCGGCGAATTAATCGTTCGCGGACCTAACGTTATGAAAGGATACTATAATGCACCAGAAGATACAGCTGCGACATTGAAAGACGGCTGGCTATATACAGGTGACTTAGCGAAAATGGATGAAGAAGGTTACTTCTATATCGTTGATCGTAAAAAAGATATCGTCTTAGTTGGCGGTTATAACGTATACCCTCGTGAAGTAGAAGAAGTATTATATACGCACGAATCAGTAGCGGAAGTTGTTGTAATCGGTGTTCCTGATGAAAACTTAGGAGAAGCAGTGCGAGCTTACGTCGTTCTGAAACAAACGAACGTAACAGAAGAAGAACTAATGCATTACTGTACGTTACATTTAGCGAAATATAAAGTGCCGAAAAGCATTGAGTTTTTAATAGAATTACCGAAGAATACGACTGGTAAGTTGTTAAGAAGAGCATTGAGAGAGAAAGCGATGCAAGTGTAAAAATGAGGCAACCATCTTTGAAGGTGGTTGCCTCATTTTTTTGTGCATTGATTAAGCTGTGGTGCCATATATTTAAAGCTTCATATGACCAACAAGGAGGAGATATACATAGAACAGAAGGGATTAACGCTTACGGCGAGTGCAATATCTTATTTGTGAAATTATGGATGAACTCTGAAAATGATAAGAACGGTAATTTTAATCAAAATGGAGTAATGAACCGTGAATCAATGGCTACGGTGTTAGTAAATGCATATAAATTAGAATGGAATGGAAATAGTAAGTTACCAAAAGAATTTGCTGATTTGAAAAATCATTGGGCTCGAAGTATGCCAATATTTTAGTTTAGTAAGAAAATCCAAATTCCAAGTTGACACATATGAATTACAGAATTAAAATGAAAAGAAATCGAATACAATACATTAGAAGCTAATCAGATAAACTGAAGGCGCACAATGTTCACATTTGTGAATACATTGTGTGCCTTTTTCTATTGTATAAACTAAGGGGGCTTAACGATGAAAAAGTGGGGTAAGACAGCGTTTATGAAAAGTACAGGTGTTTTATTATCAGCAGTTGTACTTTTATCAGGGTGTGGTTCGGCAACATCCACTAGTAATTCTGAAGGAAGTGGAGATAAAAAAACAGTTGAGCTTTTAAATGTTTCTTATGATCCAACGAGGGAGTTATATCAAGATTTTAATAAAGATTTTGCGAAGTATTGGAAAGAGAAGCATGGGCAAACAGTAAATGTAAAACAATCACATGGGGGATCTGGAAGTCAAGCGCGCTCTGTTATTGATGGCTTAGAAGCAGACGTTGTTACACTAGCACTTGCTTATGATATTGATGCCATTAGCAAGAAAAAACAATTAGCAGAAGATTGGCAGAAGCGACTTGCGAATAATTCCACTCCATACACGTCAACAATTGTATTTCTTGTTCGAAAGGGAAACCCGAAAGGAATTAAAGACTGGGATGATTTAACGAAAAAAGGTGTGTCTGTCATTACACCAAATCCAAAAACATCAGGCGGAGCACGTTGGAACTATTTAGCGGCGTGGGGATACGCATTGAAAAAATATAATAATAGTGAAGATAAGGCGAAAGAGTTTGTTAGCCAAATTTATAAAAACGTAGAAGTATTAGATTCAGGAGCGCGCGGAGCAACGACAACATTTGTTGAAAAAGGAATTGGTGACGTATTAATCGCATGGGAAAATGAAGCGTTATTATCTCAAAAAGAGCTTGGAAAAGATAAATTTGAAATTGTAACCCCTTCTATTAGTGTACTTGCAGAACCACCAGTAGCGGTTGTAGATAAAGTCGTTGATAAAAAAGGAACGAAAAAAGTAGCAGAAGGGTATCTTGAATATTTGTACTCAGAAAAAGGACAGGAAATTGCGGCGAAAAACTTTTATCGTCCGCGTAATGAAAAAGTAGCAGAAAAATATGCATCCCAATTTCCGAAAGTTCAATTATTTACAGTAGATGAACTATTTGGTGGTTGGAAAAAAGCACAAGAAAAACACTTTAATGACGGCGGCGTATTCGATAAAATTTATCAAAAATAATGCACTGCTAAAGGGGGATGAGGTGAAAGAGGATGAGGAAGAAGCGTGTTTTACCAGGGTTTAGATTATCGCTTGGATTTACAATGTTGTACATGAGTTTATTCGTACTTATACCACTTTCTATCGTATTTATTCAAACTTCACAGTTAGGTTGGAAGAAGTTCGCTGGGGTTATAACGAACGAGCGTGTGTTGCATTCCTATCAAGTTAGTTTTACAACTTCATTTGCAGCTGCTATTGTAAATGCCATTTTCGGTTTATTAATAGCTTGGGTGCTCGTACGCTACAAATTTCCAGGGAAACGACTATTAGATGGACTTATTGATTTACCGTTTGCACTTCCGACAGCTGTAGCTGGTATTACACTTACAACGCTTTATGCGGAAAATGGATGGATTGGGAAAATATTTAGTCTGTTTCATATAAAAGTAGCTTTTACACCACTCGGAATTATCGTTGCGCTTACTTTTATCGGTTTACCATTTGTCGTTCGAATGGTGCAACCAGTGCTGCAAAATATTGATAAAGAAGTAGAAGAGGCGGCTTCGAGTTTAGGTGCATCCCGCTTGCAAATATTTGTGAAAATCATTTTACCAGAGATCTTTCCCGCTCTTCTTGCCGGTTTTTCACTTGCATTTGCAAGAGCATTAGGAGAATACGGATCTGTCGTTTTCATCGCAGGTAATATGCCGATGAAAACAGAAATTGCACCACTGATGATTATGACGAAACTAGAACAATATGATTACGCGGGGGCAACAGCTGTAGCGACCGTGATGCTTATTATTTCTCTCCTTTTCCTTCTTCTTATTAATATGATTCAAAGCTGGAGTAGAAGGCATGAACTAAAAAATGAATAGGAGGAGAGAAAATGGAACCAACATTATTAGAAAAGAAAATAGTAAAAAGCGTATCAGCTAAAAAAGAATCTAAGCTTGTACCAGGCATATTAATTACGATTACAGTTTTATTTTTATCTCTCTTTCTATTACTGCCACTCATAACTATTTTTCTAAAAGCCTTTGAAAGAGGGATGGATGTATACATTGCCGCTATTACAGATCAAGAAGCATTTTCAGCAATTAGATTAACGCTTCTCGTTGCGTTAATCGTTGTGCCGCTTAATACGATATTTGGGGTAGCGGCCGCATGGCTTATTACAAAGTTTCAGTTTAAAGGAAAACAAGTATTACTCTCTCTTATTGAACTGCCGTTTGCTGTGTCACCAGTTATCGCAGGATTAGTATTCGTTTTACTTTTCACACCGAGGGGTGCTCTTGGCGAATGGCTACTTGAACATGGAGTGAAACTCATTTTCTCTGTACCAGGCATTATTATCGCAACAATCTTTGTAACCCTCCCGTTCGTTGCACGTGAATTAATTCCGATTATGCAGGCGCAAGGGAAAAGTGAAGAAGAGGCAGCTTTATCACTTGGCGCAAGTGGCTGGAAAATGTTTTGGCGCGTTACGCTTCCAAATATAAAATGGGGTCTTTTATACGGCATGATTCTATGTAATGCCCGTGCTATCGGTGAGTTTGGAGCCGTTTCTGTCGTATCAGGTCACGTGCGCGGTATTACGAATACGATGCCGCTTCATATTGAAATTTTGTACAATGAATATCAATTTTCAGCAGCATTTGCAGTAGCGACGTTAATGTCATTAATTGCAGTGTTTACACTCGTTATAAAAAACTGGATTGAATGGCGAATGGAAAAACGACAATAAGAGGGGGATTACGGTGAGTATTCAAATTCAAGGTGTATCAAAGCAATATGGTACATTTCAAGCACTAACAGACATTCATTTGGATATTCCAAAAGGTGAACTTGTTGCCTTATTAGGCCCGTCAGGTTCTGGGAAAACGACGTTATTACGCATTATTGCAGGATTAGAAGAAGCGGATGGAGGCTCTGTTTCATTTGATGGGGAAGATCTAACAGACATTCACGTGAAAAACAGGCAAGTCGGTTTCGTCTTTCAGCACTATGCGCTCTTTAAACATATGAATGTATTTGAGAATGTCGCTTTCGGTTTAAAAGTAAGAAAGAAAAGCTTAAGACCGTCAGCAGAAGCGATAGAAGAAAAGGTAACAGAATTATTAAAGCTCGTAAAAATGGATGGCTTTGCTAAACGTTATCCAGCGCAATTATCTGGTGGACAACGTCAACGTATTGCACTAGCCCGGGCACTTGCAGTCGAACCGAAAATTTTATTACTTGATGAACCGTTCGGTGCACTTGATGCAAAAGTGAGAAAAGAATTACGAAGATGGCTCCGGAAATTACATGACGAATTTCAAATTACGAGCGTATTCGTAACGCATGATCAGGAGGAAGCATTAGACGTTGCAGACCGCATCGTTGTAATGAATGAAGGCTGCATTGAACAAATGGGAACACCGGAAGAAGTATATGAAAACCCAGCAAGTCCGTTTGTATATGACTTTTTAGGAAATGTAAATTTATTTCACGGCCGCGTTCATAAAGGAAAGCTAAATGTAGGGTCGGTCGAACTAGAAGCACCAGAGCATAAGCACGTTTCCAACGTAGACGGAATAGCCTACGTAAGGCCGCATGACTTATCAATCTCTCGTACGAAACAAAGCGTAGATGCAATCCCGGCAAAAGTATCTTATTTTCACGCAGTCGGACCTGTCGTATATGTAGAATTAAAACGAGATGGAACAGATGAGTACTTAGAAGCAGAAATAAGTAAAGAACAGTTCAAGCATCTCAGCATTCAAGCGGGTGATGTTGTATACGTACAGCCGAAAGAAGTGAAGGTGTTTATTCCGGAGGATTTTGTGATTTAAGAGTGTTCACTCTTAAATTACAAAATCTATTAATAAGAAAAGGTCTCCTAAAAGATATTTTAGGAGACCTTTTCTTTGTTTATCGTAATAACTTTTTCTCATATGAAATGTAGTCGGAAGTTTGTATATATAATAGCGGAGCGTGTTCAAACAACTATTTGATACGAGTAGTAATGAAGATATTCTTCCTACGTTCTTACATAAAATTTTTAATTTTGGATATTTGTATCATATGTTTCTGCGACAAACACAAAGTCTACATGCTCTTTATCAATAAAAATACTTGTTTTAGATGGAAGACCTGTTATGGTAGAAACAATATCAACCTCAACAAGGTCAAATCCTACACGATAAGCATCTTCAATTTCAATTCCACCAGTTAGAAAATACAATCCATCCCCAAATGACTTAAATACAAATACATTTTCTTTCAAACTTTTATTATCCATTTCAATCCATTCTTCGTTAATATAAATCTTAAATGTCGTGCACTTTGGAACACACTCGATGTGATGTATCCCTTTATAACTATTAAGCGAAAACATATAGGTATGAGTTTCTTTAAAGTTAATATCTATCCCGTATTTAAAAGCAAAAGTTTTATATACCATTTCATAAAACAATGGCATTACAATATCATCCCATGCGTCATAGGCAAAAGCATGAATTGGTATTAGATGAGGGTATAAACTTACAATCGCTTTTTGAAAATTAAGTAAGATGGTTGTATCTGTAATTTCTTTTAAAGAATCATCTATTTCATGATCATAATCTTTCGAAATTCTGTTATCAATCATATGACAAACTCCTTACATAGTCTTCTATATACTACGTTTTTCTGCATCATCAGTTACGTTCCTTCTTCAACTAAATTGCAAGTTTAACCGATGATTCCAAAAAAGCCCTTGTCTTATTTTATCAATCATTAAATGGGGTGGGATACTACAAGCATTAATGAGAAAAGAAATCGTCTTTTCTTTTTTATGATAGATTTATTTATCTTTAAACTTCAATTATATAATAAAAAAAGTATTCTGTGATTATGTTTAGGAAAATGTTGTTAAATTGTCGGATTTTGCACACGAAATATTCTAAATTTTAAAATTATATTTACTTTACTTTTTCTTTTATTTAAATTTGGAAATGTACAGTTATTAAATGAAAACGGTGCTGGTGTAGATGGTGGATGGCATGATACTCGTCACAATAAAGTTCAAGGAACGAGGGATTGGGTTAATCGTCAAGTTACTTTTAAAACAACAGAACAAACGAGAAAAGTACAAATCTATTTACAAGTAGAAAATGGCGGTTCTGCAACGAGTGGTTCTGTCTGGTTTGATAAGATTCAACTAGAAAAAGGTGAAGTTTCTTCTAGCTTTAACCCAATTGAAAATAGTAGTTTAGAAAATATGGCGGGAAATGGCTGTATGCCAGGTTGGATTCGAGGAGATGGAACAAGTTGTGATCCGAAAGATGTTTCTCAGCAAGAGAGCTTTACGGGACATTCATCTATTGTATTAGAGCGTAGCCAATATGGTGGTTCAGATGTAGGATATGGCAAGCATATCACTATAAATCAGAAAAAAGCAGAACCAATTACGCTAACAGGAATGTCTAAATCAGTAAATGTAGAAAATACTGCACCAGACAAACTCTCTCGAGATTACTCTATTTGGACGGATGTACATTATCAAGATGGTAGTGGGGAAAATTTCCAAGCGAAATTCCCAAGTGGGACAAATGATTGGAATCGTAGTGCGGTTGTAATCCCTGCCACTAAACCAATTAAACGTATGGAAGTTTATCTGCTCTTTAGAAGAGAGAATAAAGGAAAAGTTTGGTTTGATGATATACGCCTATTAGAAGGAAACGCTCTTATAAAAAATGAGTACGACAACGATGGAAATGTTGTTGCTGCGTATGATGAAGAAGGACAGAAAAACACCTTCACATATGATACATCAGGAAGTAAAAAGAGCGAGACAGATGAAAAAGGAAATACCAAACTATATGATTACAATAAAGATAATCTATTAACGAAGGTTACTTTGAAAAATGGTACCTCTGTAAATTATCGTTATGATCATAATGGAAATACAACAGAGAAATCTGTCATGTTTGGCGGGAAGACACAGACACACAAATATGAATATGATGTAGATAATAAAAACACGGTGTATATCGATGCGTTAAACCGTCGTATTGAAAATATGTACGATGAAAATGCAAACAAGATTAAAACAACAATGCCAAACGGCTCTATTTTAGAATCTGTATATGATACAGCAGATCGCGTCGTTGGTGAAAAGCGCAACGGAAAAGATTCATTTACATTTGAACGTGATCAAAATGGACAAGTTACGAAAGTGAAAGACCATGTCAACGGTGTAGAACGAACAAAAACATACGATAAGGCTGACCGCGTTACAAGTGCAACAGATAGCCGAGGCGGAAAAGTTGACTGGGCATACCACGACAAAGTAAACAGTAAGACAGAAAAACTAAAAGAACAAACAGTAACGCAAGGTGGATACACAAATAAAGTATCGTATGACTACAATACGTTAGATCAAAACATTCGTGTGACAGACGGTTCTCAAACGTATCGATTTGATTACGACGATCAAGGAAATGTTCGTACGTATACAGCTGGGAATGGTTCAGGTTCGACGTTTAACTATGACCATACGAATAAAATAAAAGACTTAGTAGTAGGTACATCGAGTGGTAATCTTCTATCTGAACGATATGAATATGACCAAGCAGGCAACCGTACGAAGATTAAACATGAAGGTGCGGGCGGAAAAATAACAGAAACAAACTTTGTATATGACCCGATTAACCAACTATTAAATGAAGCATTACCAAACGGAACAACTAAATCTTACACATATGATGGATTTGGAAATCGTACGAGTGTGAAAGTTGTAGAGAATGGAAAAGAAACAAAGTCTATAGCGGCAACATTCAATGATGGAAATCAGCTTGTAAAGTTCGGAAATGAATCATTAACGTATGATGCAAATGGTAATCGTACATCAGATGGAAAGTACAAGTATACGTGGAACGAAAACGATCAAATTGTAGCTATCACAAAACAAGGTGAGAGCAATGCATTCGCAACGTATAAATACGATGAAAATAATCGTCGTATTGAAAAGAGTGTGAATGGTCAAGTAACACGCTACTTCTATGATGGCGATAGCATTAATCCGTTATATGAGACGGATAGTAGTGGAAATGTTCTTCGTCAATATGTATACTCCACAAGTGGTACACGCTTAGCTATGAAATCAAAAGGGCAAACGCTATACTATCACTACAACCCACGTGGTGATGTAGTCGCGATGACAGATCAAAATAGAGAAGTTGTAGCAACGTATGAATATGATGCATGGGGTAACGTATTAAAAAGTGACGCAAAAGGTATCGCAGCAGACAATCCATTTGGATATGCGGGATACATGTATGATAAAGAAGTTGGTATGTATTACTTGATTGCGAGATACTATAACCCAGACCATGGTGTGTTCTTATCGGTAGATCCAGATCCGGGTGATGAAGATGATCCGGTTACAATGAATGGGTATACGTATGGTGATAATAATCCGGTGATGATGGTGGATCCGGATGGGCATAAAGCATGGAAAAAGAAAGCAAAACGTATTTGGTATGCAACAAAGGCTGGCGCAAAAGCTGGTGGGAAAGCGTGGGTTGATAGTTATCTGAGTATTGGAAAAGGGTTGGCTTTGGGCGCAGGGTATTTTTATGGGTATGCTACAGGTAAACAGAATTATATAAATAAAAATAAGCCGGTCTATAACAAAGCATATGTAAATAAAGCTGCTAGAAAAGCAGGTTTAAAAGTAGGTCTCAAAGCATTTTGGGGCTTTGGATTAATAGAAGATGCTTATGTTTTTGGTTCGGCAGCATACAAAGGGTATAAAAAAGCATATAAAAACTATCGCTAAAATAATAAAAAATTCAGAAAGTTATCTTGGTGAATATGATGATGAATTTTAATAGTGTAGAGAATTTATTTTCGATACTTTTAAAGTATCCAGTACGTATAATTTTAATATGTATTGGAATAGGCTGGATTTTTAAATGTATCAAACAAGGTTACTTATTTTCAGCCGTACTTATGTTAACGATACTTACACTACTTTTTATTGTTACATTTACAAACATATTAGGGTCTGTTTTAAATGGTATTCCTCTTGCTATACAATATGGTGGTGTAGTATTTTTGGTAATACTATCATGTGTTATATTTGATTATGAATCTTCTCGTCAGTAAACTACTCACAACTTATCGTTCTTGCAGACTGTTTTCTATGTATGTGTGTTGGGATAGCCAGTGGGATTTTATAAAAGAAAAGGGGAAGATAATTAGTAAAATGGAGATGGAAATACATTTATTGGTATTTCTGCTGAAAAAGAGACGTTATAGGGTGGTAACGATTTTAGTAGTAAGTCTAATATATAATCATAACAGCCTTTACTCCATATAGGGCGTTCTTGATTAATAAAATTAATTTATTAATCAGAATATCTTTGATAATTATTGGCTGTTGTTTTTGAAAAAGAAAAGTAAATTCAGTGTATCTCAAAATCTAAACAAATAGTTTGATTTTGAGATACACTTTTTTATTTTAAATAAACAGAAAACCTTATGTGTACTTCTGATGCTATGGGAAATAAACTTATACAATTCGGAAACGAATCTTTAACTTATGATGCGAATGGCAATCGTACATCTGATTGAAAATATAAGTATACATGGAACGAAGATGACCAAATTGTAGCGATCACAAAACAAGGTGAAAGCAATGTATTCGTAGGGTAACGCATTAAAGAGTGACGAAAAAGGTATCGCAGCAGATAATCCATTTGGATATGCGGGATACATGTATGATAAAGAAATTGGCATGTATTATCTGATTGCACGTTATTACAATCCAGACCATGGTGTGTCCTTATCGGTGAATCCTGATCCAGTGACGCAAAATGGATATACGTATGCAGAGTAGATCCAGATGGTCATTTAGCGTGGTTTGTTCCAGTAGCTAAGCTTGCTGTAAAGCAGCCATTAAAGTACAAATATAAGAAAACAGTAGCAGGTCAAATCACTGAATATACTTAAATATGCTATAAATCAATCAATTGGTCGTAATGGTATAGGAGTATCATCTAAGGCCATTTTAAATGCCGTTAAAACTGGCGAAAAAGTTATACAAAGTGGTGGTAGAACTAAATCTACTAGTAAACAGGCTGTAGTAGTTTTAAATAAAAAAGGTAAAGTAATTACAACTTTTGCTAAGGGTTCAAAATAAACTGGGAAAGGAGAAGATAAGGTTGTTTAAATTAAATAAAGAGATGCAGATTTTATTGAAACAGACATTAGAATCACAAAATAAACATTTACTATGGTTAAATGTTTATGAAGACTTAAGTATGATAGAAACTGAAAAAATAAATTGAGAGATATTATAGTAGATGAATTAATGGAAAAAGATTTTGATGAACGAGACAATATAAACGATTTGGGAAGAGCATTAGAAGAGCTAATTGATATCTTAGGAAATTTAATACCCTAGAAAATGTTAAGCTGTATTGCAAAGTTTTTAGCAGATGGAAAGTTACGTTAATTACAGAATGAAAGATTATATAACTTTTAACAATGCGCTTAATACGAGTGTAGCTATGATTAGAGAGTTTTGCATGTGTAGAATAACTCCAAAAATATAAGGATATATTCTGAGGGCGTATGATTATATAGTATATTTATTGATTCGAATATTTAAAAGAAGGGGAAACATGGGGAAAATAATAGGGATTATTCTGATTATAGGTGGTATGATTCCATTAATTTATGCAATGATACAAATCTATCGGCAATGGAAAGAAAAAGGACCTTCTTTTGCTCTTAAATCAATAATTTTCCTAGCCGTAAGCATTTTGCTAGATACTGCAACAACTATTATATTGTGTATGGTAACAGTATTCATTGGTATTTGTTTAATCATCTACACATAATAAGTTCAAGAAGGCTAATTTATCGATTGTTACTAATTGGAGGGATTGGATGAACTTCATTTTATATGGATCTAAACATACAGTTTTAGCTTCCGTTTTTGACTCATTTCAAGGTAGGGAAAAAGAGTTTAATTGGCTTATAACAGACATGGAGATTGTCGCACATCAGGAAGAGAAACTTATCCGAGATTATCCTAAAATGTCGCATCCAATAGTTTGGATAGCAGGTGAAGATCTTTCAAATATCGTAAATAAATATAATCCTCAATTTATTTGGGGCGTACTATCTGCGTTTGATAAATCTATAAACATTGATATTAATAATTTGCTTGTAGAGCCCTATGCAAATGGAAACGAAGGACTCTGGGTACCAAGTCCAAATATCCAGCACCCTCAAGCAAAACTTGAAATTGTTTGTTGGGATTCCAGTTTGATGTTGTTATTAAGTAACGATATAAATATTGATGATAAATTTAGAAATTACTTTAAAGAAGCTAGGGATTTAAATGCCTATAATTCGGAATTTTGATTTTAATGGAGACAACATTAATCCGTTATACGAAACAGATATGAAAAAGGGAACGGTATGCGTACTCTACAAGTAGCGTATTATAAGGTGAAAAGCGGATTCTCTATGAGGAGAATTAGATTATTATTGATTTATAAAAACAATTAGGAATAATAAACTTAATATTATTAAATGAGAATAGGATGGGAATAAATATAACTTTGAGAGAAAAGAAGGTGTATTATGGAGTTTACATTCGAAAAGGTTCAACGTATTGAAGATGCAAATATATATCGTGTTAGTAATGTAACTGATATTTATGAAACAGATTTATTTGATGATTATAATCGTAATGTTGATAATTTAAGTTTACTTGTTCAAGAGAGGATTAATCAGTTTATTGTACATAATGAAGAATTTGAAGATTGGACATGTACTTGTTCTAAAGAAATGTTCTTAATTTATGAAGATATCGTAGAGATGCAAAAGGAATTGAATAAACTGGGTGAAGAGTTTGGTGGATATACAGATGGTTGGGGTGCATTTGTGTAATGTCTAATTTATTTATCGTGATAAAATAAATTAGACGAAGTAAAGAAACTATTTATGGAAAGAAGGGCTTATATAAGTTCTTCTTTCTTTGTATATATTAAGATATCTTAGTGATAGAAACGTATATGATATGTGGGCGGGGGGATACCGGTAAAAGCCCGATTGGTAAGGACTAATTAAAGTTTCACTTTATATAGGTTTTGAGAGAGTAAGATATAAGATATATTGTTTGTAGCGGAAATCTTGACGGAAGGGAGTGTGTGATAATTGGCAATGACGGATGAACAATTCGAGAATTATTTTGTTATGTGTTATGACAAATTAGAAAGTAAACAGCAAAAATTCATTTCGGATTATAATATCGATAACTTTGATGAGTATTGGTATGATCAAGATCAATGTATATTACAGTTTAAAAAAAATGGTCAAGTGTTACTTGAATTTAGTGTTGTTTTTATAGGGTCCTGGTCTGGAAAGAGTAACAGTTGGATGTGGTCTTGGGCTAATGAGAATGTGGCTGATTATACAAGAAGTAAGTCTAACTGTTTGAAAGATTTACAAAAGATTACAGGAAGTGAGGTTTTTATAAATCCACTTTTTGAATGCGATCAAGAAATGGCGTATGAGCTAGCAGCCTTTTCCATTGAATATTTAGATGCAGAAGGAATGTATATGGCACCAGGTGAGAGAAGTGATGTATTTATGGCTGTTATGTCACCGCGTGCGTTGTGAGTAAGCATATTAAAAATATAGATAAGGTAGAATGAAAAAGGAGTACAGTTTAATAAATTAATAAAAGGTATCATAGGTCCCTGATGCCATGGTGATAAATTTAAAGGAGTGAATTATATTGCTTGAAGTAAAGTTTTACGATTGGAAAAAAAAACGTCCTAAAAAACATTATTTGCTTGTACATGAAATTAGGATTTTTGAGTTGATTTTCGCAAAGAAAGTTAGCGAGTTTGAGATGGGATTAAAAGAAATTGAGAAAGTTACTGTTTATTGTTTAGCTAAGGAGCACACTGATGTTTCATATAAAGTGAATAGGGCATCGGGTGAAATTAGTATACTGGTTCCTTATGATTTTATGAATTTCTTAACACTGGAATCAGTTGAAGAGAAATACAAAGAGTTTTGCAAATTAGTACGCCAATATGTTGTCCCTGGACTTGAAGAAAACTCTACTCTTTCATCATCTATTGTTAAAGGGTATATAGAGGAGACTTTAGAAGAGATTGTGAAGCAAAACTATGAAGGGATATTTTTAGTTGGGAAGACACCTAAGAAAAGCCCAAGCCGTAAGAAGATAGCCATATTAAAAGGAATTCATCGTGTTAAAGGTTTCCAGCTACGATGTGAAGTGTATGATGAAAAGGGATTAAAGATTCGAGATCAATTATTGGTGGAAGAGGTAGGGAATGAAATGGTGTATGCAAGATTTTTGGGTACATTAAAATGGGAAAGTGAAAATCTAATAGTAGTTCAATCTAAATCCAGTAGTTGGAAAGAAGAAATCTATCTTTAATAACAAGATAGCATTTTATAAAAAAGAATGTTTTTGTGTTGAAGAGATTGCGGATTTTACTTGTATTTGAAAGGAGTAATAATATGGATATTTATGAGTTAGCTAATGGTGTAGATTCAAAAGAAAAACTAGTAGAATTCCTGTTTTATCTTCAAAAAGATTTTAAAGAAAATAAAGATGAGTGGGAGAATATAACGTTAGAATCATTGGAAGCATGGCTAAATGATTGTGATGGTGCTTTTCAAAATAAAGGTGAAGAGATGCCTAAAAATATATCATAGAATTTCATAGCGACGGTATTACTCGCGGGATCTTATTATGAATAAGTAAAAAACGAAGAGTCTAAATAGTCCCTTCGTTTTTTTACTTATTTTTTCTCTACCAATTTTTTATTCTTCCAATCTAGTGTGAATAATTTGTTAAATGTTTTTTGATCAACGTCTTTTACGTTGTTTCCAACCCAGTTTGCAGTTCCGAATGTGTAGCCTGGACGAAGTTGGTAATCGTCGGCGTGTTTTGTATAAGCGACTTGTAAGTTAGATTGATCTGTATTTTTTTCAGAGATAACAACAGCAATCATACCAGGAGAGAAACCGCTATTTGTTAATGCTGGAAGTTGATCCATCGGTATTAAATTACCTTTTGCATCAGATTCATATAGGTATGTGCGAGAGTACATGAAAAGTTGGTTTCCATATAAAGAATGATAGGAGTCACGTGTGTAAATACCCCAGTTTTGATTGTTATATCCGTTAAAGAATACGTTCCACTTTACGTTTTTGTTTGTTTGGTCAATTAAATTTGTTTTATAACTAGTTTGTTTATAGCTTACAGAGTCAGACCAAGTGACTTGACCAGTTGCACCAGCTTCACCGCTAGGGCCATTAGGCGTTACAGAAGCTTTAACAGAGCCACCAAGTTGATAAGATACGCTAGATGTTACAGTCGTTTCTTCTACAGCATTTGTAGGCGCTACGTTAAAGAAACGAGCGCTGTTATCTTGAAGGTTAAATGCAACATCATATTGTGAAGGATAACGTAATGTTGCACTAGCGCCAGGGATTGGGTAGTTATCAATAGGTGCATCACTTATAGTAGGATTTGCTTTTAGAAAACTACCAGTTGTATTAATAACGGCAATCTGTTTATCAGCGCTTGGATCATCGATAAAAGTTACCTTTAAAGACATTGTCATATTATCAGCTTGATCATTATTAAATGTATTATAGCTCGTATGTGTTTTTGCATTTTGCCCGATATCTGTTACAACTTGTGACGTCGTTTGAGCGTAAGTAGCAGGTGTTGAAAGAGTTACAGCACTACTAGCAAAAACAGCGGATAATGCTAAACATTTTAAGTAGGTTTTAGAACGTTTCATACAATCACTTCCTTTTACCTTTGTCGATATATGTCGTATTACATTTATATCGTAACATGAAAATAAAACGGAATGGATGGTTATGCATAATTGCATAGATGAGTTTTGAAGGATAAAGATAATAGAATTTCATCCAACACTTAAGACTCAAAAATGTCCATTACAGCCGTTCTTAAAAATTTTAAGGCAATATGTTTATCAATGTTCTTATTCTGAAGATTGAAGCGCTTAATATTTACGTTATAAGTGCATAACAAGTTATAATAAAAGAAATCAATAAGGAGGCTGGCTGTGAAGAATCTTCGTTATCTTAATATATTTACCATATTAATTATATACACACTACTTATGTTTTACATCGGCTGGAACGGATGGGTTTGGCTTCATGCGGTATTTGGCTGGGAATCTTGGGGATATTATGCTTTCATAGTCGCATTTATTTCATATGCGTACATTCTCGTGCAAGTGTTTAAGTTTTTGCCATTTCTGCGAACGATAGGTTCGATTTGGTTTGCGGTCATACAATATGCGCTTATGTTGTTGCCATTAGCTGATATTATGGTCTTTCTTTTACAGTTTTCAGTAGAGAAAGAAGCGGCAATTATTTGGATAGGGGCGGCTGTGATAGTTGCATTTATCTTTATCTTTGCGTATGGAGTATTTAATGCGTATAGTCCGGTAGTAAGAAAGTACGAGGTGCACATACCGAAAAAGGTAGAGGGGCGTAAAAGTTTACGCATTGCGATGGCTTCTGATATGCATTTCGGTAAACTGTCTGGTGTTTCGCATTTAAAAAGACTTGTTCGTCATGTAAATGAGATGGAACCTGATATTATTTTACTGCCAGGTGATATTATCGATGATCATCCAGGTGTGTTCATTCAAAAGAATATGGGACCAATCATGAAACAAATGAAAGCACCATTAGGCGTATATGGCGTATTAGGAAACCATGAATACTACGGCAGAGCAGTTCCAGAGTTTTTACAAGAGATGGATAAGATTGATATTCGTATTCTTTTAGATGAAGTGATTACAATTAAAGATGACTTTTATCTTGTTGGAAGAAGAGATAAAACAGAGCGAGATCGCCAAAGCTTTGAACAATTAATGAGTACGGTAGATAAATCGATGCCTGTTATCGCAATGGATCACCAGCCATTTGAGTTGAAACAAGCAGCAGCGGCAGGTGTAGATTTATTATTATCCGGTCATACGCACCGCGGACAAATGGCGCCCAATCATATTGTAACGAGAAGAATGTACGAGCTAGACTGGGGATACGCACAAAAAGGCGCGTTCCACGCAATTGTTTCTTCAGGATTTGGATTTTGGGGACCCCCGCTTAGACTTGGTAGTAGGTCGGAGATTGTGCAGGTAGAAGTTACGTTTGAATAGGGGTTATGAAATAGAGAGCTGATGGCTCTCTATTTTTTTCAATAAAAACAAATAACAATAAATATTTATGTTGGTGCTAATTTCATAAAAGAGATACGATTATAAGACTCGATTAAAATAAAGGGGGATTGTAAGTGATCATATCAGATGTACTATACGGAGAATTTGAAGTGGATGTAGTGCTAGAAGAATTAATTTTAAGTAAGCCTATGCAAAGACTAAAGGGAATTCATCAAGCAGGCGCAAGTTACTTAATGAACGAGAAATGGAATGTAACGCGCTTTGATCATTCAGTTGGTGTTATGTTATTAGTTAAAAAACTAGGTGGTTCAGTAGAAGAACAGATCGCTGGTTTACTGCATGACGTATCGCATACTGCTTTTTCCCACGTGATTGATTACGTTTTTGATAATGAAGATGAAAGTTACCATGAAGAGATATTTAGTTCTGTTGTGAAAAACTCAGAAATTCCAGCGATCCTTGCGAAGCATGGTTATAACTATGAAGATATTTTATTAGATGATTCGAAGTGGACATTACTAGAAAGGTCAGCGCCCGAATTATGCGCAGATCGAGTAGATTATACGTTACGAGATATGTATACATATGGGTATATTTCTTTAGAAGAAGTCCATAGTTTTTTAGAGGATGTCATCGCAGTAGAGGGGAAAATGGTCCTTCAAAGTATCGAAATGGCAGAGTGGTTTACAGAAACGTATTACAAAGAAGTAATCGATTTCTTTATGAAACCAATGAATATTTACGGAAATGATATGTTAGCGAAAATGTTAAAGGTAGCTCTTCATAAAAGGATTATTCATGCAGATGATTTTCTTCTTGAAGATGAGGAGCTTATTTCGAAATTGCAGCAATGTAATGATTCAGAAGTCCATGCTTTATTAAGAAAAGTTCATCCGAATGTAAAAGTAAAAGAAGATAGAGACGATTACGATTTGTATCAGAAAAATAAAGTCCGTCTTATTGATCCTCCGTTACTTCGTGAAGGTGAAGTTGTTCAATCGTCTGTCGTATCGGAAAAAATAAAACAGATGAGCGAGGTCGCTTATGAAAAAGCGGTGAGAGGGATGTATGTGAAAGTGATTTCGAATTAAAAAGAAGTAGCGCATCGTTTTTAGAGCGCTACTTCTTTTTTATTAATAATCAAACCAATTCCAAATCTCAATATCTCCAAGAGTCGCATAACGTACGTGCGGGGAGTTTTGTAATTTTAATAACTCTTTCGACGGGCCAGTAATAACAATTCCGTATACTTTTACACCGTTATCCTTTACATATTGATAACGTTTATCTAAGTTCAGCTCTTTTTCAAGAGTCCAAGTAGTTTTACTTACAGTTTTTTTATGCTCAGAAAGAATGCGCATCATTTCGATTACTTCATCTTCTTTTGTCTTCGGTCGTTCTGCTTCACTATCAGGGAGGTTTATATGTTCTGGAAATCCGATAACCTCTCCGCCATGTAGGATGAAATCTTCCTCATCTATTCTCTCTTGTCCTGTGTCTAAAGCGTACCATACAGGAGTTGGTGGCATTTCTTGTGCTTCAAATGTGCTATATAGAATAGATTCTAATTCTTGTAAAGTGTAAAGTTTGTCAAAAGATATCGCTACTTCTGCAACGGTTCCCTCATGTACTTTTGCAAGTGTATCCCACACTTTTTTAGATGGTTCTTTCAAATGATCACCTTGCTTTATTTTCGGATGAACAAAGGAAAGTTTAGAGTAATTCAATTTGTTTGCCCAAGATTTATTTGTAACAGTTACAGACGATAAGAAGCTTTTCGTTGTTACTGTACCGAATTGAACTTCTTTTTTGCCGACAGTTTTAACTAAATTCATTTCATTTTCTGTATGGAAAAAGGGTTTGATTTTTGTACTGCCTCCAGTGGAACGAATATTTGGAATTGTTGCTTCTAGTGCGAGTGCTGGAATCTCATTTACTTCAGCTAACTTTTTCATATTATTGAAGTAAAGAGAAGATGAAAAATGATCGGCAAAATAGATTGCTATACAAACCGCAAGGACAAAACTAACAGTTTGCCAACGTTGTTTCCATTTTATTTTCCAAAACGGGACTGTAAGATTTTGTGGTGGTAGTCTTTTCTTTATTGGTGCATTCTTCAAAAGCAACTCATCTAAGTAAGCTTCACACTCTTCACATGTCTCGATATGATTTTCTAACAGTTCTTGTTCATCATGCGTGAGCGTTCCGTTTTCGTACTTCTCCCATAGTTTATTAAATGCTGCACAACCCATCTGTATCACCCCTCTATGTTTATCGCTTCTTTCCGTCCGCGGTGTAATTCAATTTTCACTTTCGCTAATGAGAGACCGGTCATTTCTGCTATTTCTTTATACGAGAATCCGTAGTAATCTCGTAGTAGTAGGACATTTCGTCTTTCGAGCGGAAGAGAAGATAAACTTTCTAACCAACTAGCGATCTCAAATTTTACGAAATATTCATGTTTTGTACTTGGCACGTTTGGTAAATGGAATTCTTCCACTGTAGTTGTTTTATATTTTTTTTCTTTTCGATACCAATCGATAAAGGCGTTGTAGGCTATTGTAAATAACCACGGCCTAATTTCTTCGCCTTTATAATAATCAATATGGACGAGCATGCGGTAAAAGGTTTCCTGCATGAGATCTTCAGCAAAATGAGAATCTCCGGTTAGGGAGAGAAGATAGCGAAATAAATCATGCATATGATCTGAATAAATGTCTTCTAATGATTGTTTGCGTTTCACTAATTTCCCTCCCTTCATACATAACAACGAAATACATATAAAAAAGTTACAATTTTTTATGGAATTATAGTAAAAAACGTCAAGAATTGGATTGCGTTCTCTTTTATCATAATACATATAAGGCGGGTGAACAGAGATGGAAAGCTATGAAACACAAATTCAAAGGTCAATTGATTATATTGAGGAAGATGTAATGGAAAAACAAACGCTGCGTAATTTAGCTCGCATTGCAGGTTTTTCTGAGTCGCATTTTCACCGTGTATTTCAGGCATTAGTAGGTGATACAGTAATGGAGTATGTTCGAAAGAGGAGGTTAGCCCGGGCAGCTTATCAACTTTCTCATACGGATGAAAAAGTTATTGATATCGCGTTTGAACATGGCTTTCAATCTCACGAAACGTTCACGAGAGCCTTTAAAAAATTATTTCAAATGACACCGAGTGAATATCGAAAACAAGAAATCGAAACACCGATGTATTACAGAGTGAATGTAAAGCAAAGAAAATTAAATCCGTATTTAGGGGGCATACAAATGGAATATCGTATTGTAAATAAACCAGAATTTTTAGTGGCGGGTTATGAATTGAAGACGACAAGTAAAGAAGGGAAAAACCATCAAGACATTCCAGTATTTTGGCAAGAATATTTACAAAAAGATCTTGGGACAACAATTCCCAATCGTAAAGATACGAGCCAATGGGTAGAGCTTGGATTATGTACTGATTTTAATTTAGAAACAGGGGACTTCACTTACATTATCGGAATGGAAGTTACAGACTTTGAAAATGTACCAAATGAAATTGCGAAGCGTACTTTCCCGGCAGCAACATATGCAGTATTTACAACGCCGAAAGTTCCTCATGAAGAAATGGTATCGTCTATTCACCAAACTTGGAATGCAGTATTCTCAGAATGGTTCCCGCATTCAGGCTATGAACATTGCGGCGTTACAGAGTTTGAATTATACGATGAGCGTTGCCACGAAGATAAGAGTGAGTTTGCACAAGTAGAGCTTTGGATACCGGTGAAGAAAAAATAATAGGGTAAGAGCGAATCATTGGGAGATGGTTCGCTTTTTCATAAAGGGGAAATAGGAAAATGTTCAAAAAACTAGAATGTGTATCTATACATACGAAGGATATAGAAAGATCAGTTTCTTTTTATAAAGAAATGGGAATAAAGCAAAACTGGATGATAGAAAGAGAATTAGAAGAAGGGGTTATTTGGACGTTAATAGGATTGAAGTTTCCAGATGAGAAAAGTTCGGAGTTAGTAATAAGCAATCATCCGGATATTAATTTTACGGAAGTCGAAGTATTAGTAGAAGATGTGCAACAAACTTATGAAAGTTTAAAAGATAATAAAGATGTAAAATGGATTCGCGAACCATTTCCAACAGAATCAGGACATGTTGCAGTAATGGAAGCACCTGATGAGAATGTGTTTGTGTTAGTAGGGAAATAGCTGAAATACGGAGTGACCTTTCATAGTGAGTTATGAAGGGTTATTTTTAATTTGTATAGTAGTAGAGGAAGCAGGTTAGTATTGTCGGTTTTTGTCGGTAAGTCGATATATCTAGAAAATCGCTGATATAATTCGAGTTGCGCCGATATATTCAAAAAATCGCCGATATAATTTCATATACCTCTAAAACACCTCAAAAAAACGATCCACATAATTTCAATTACTGTAAAATTATCCCAGGAAAGAAAAAAGACGCCACATAGCGTCTTTCCTACGAACGAAACGGAAATACAAGAATAATCGTCGTTCCTTTTCCGAGTGCGCTATCAACGGAAATTGTTCCGTTATGAGCATGAACGAGCTGTTTTGTAATGGCTAGGCCAAGTCCAGTTCCGATGTTGCTTTCTTCTGTGTTTGTTCCGCGGTAATATCGTTCAAATAGAAGTTCTTTCGTTTTTTCATCCATTCCTTTTCCATCATCTGAAATGGAGAGTGTAAAGGAATTAGCGTTTTGTGATAGTTTTACGATGACAGTAGTTGTTTCATTATTATGTTTTACAGCATTTACTAGTAAGTTTTCGATAATACGCTGGAACCATTTTTCTTCAATGAAATATTGAATTTTATTTGAGCTCGGTACGAATTCAATATTTTGATTTTGGAGTGTTGGATTGTTAATAAATTGCAATAACACTTTTTGAACGAACTGATTGATTTCAACGTTTACGTGTTGGGCAGGAAGGCTGTTATTTTTTAATTGATACGTTAAGCTTAAATCATCAATTAATGTCGTCATATATTGAGATTTCTCTTTCATAACACTACCAAATTGCTGAATATCACGATCAGTCCAGTTATATTGATTCGATTCGAGTAATAATGCGTAGCCATATATAGAGCTAAGTGGTGTTTTTAAATCATGCGTTAGACCGGTAATCCATTCTTCTCGTGTTTGCTGAAGTACTTGCCTCATCGCATCGTTTTTTTTGAGTGTAATAGAAAGGTGTTCTAGTGAACTTGTTACATCTCTAAACAAACGGAATGACCATTTTTCTTTACCAGATCGCCGGAACCTGACAGGTTTTCCTTTTTTACTAATGGGTTCTTCATACTTTCCACCAGCGATATTTTTAAGCCAGCGCATCGCATGTAATAACGGTTTCCCGAATTTATTACCGTACCAAATAGAAAGAATGACTAAATAAACAAATACGATAAGAAGGATTAATCCGCATCCGATGAGAAACTTCTTAGTAAATACATCTTCAATTTCGTCATCTGGATAGTAGTGATCATTTTTCGCAGTCACAACGAGAAGGTTGCCACTATTTGCATCGTAAAAGCTAGACGTGTTTTCTTTATGATTCCACGGTTCTTTTTCATTAAGGGCGATTTGTATTGCTGAAAATGTTTTTTTCTTTCCAGCTGGATAGGCAAAAACCTCTTCGCCATTTTGATTAAATATTTGAAGTGCTGCTTTTTCTTTAGACAGTAACTGTTTTTCTTGATCTGTTAATGTGAACGAATCCATCGTTAAAGAGGAGTGATCCTTTTGAATTGCTGTCAGTAACGCATTGCTTTTTAACATACCACCATAAATAACAAGTACTTTCTTTTCTTCTAATTCAATTTCCCAATATGTAAATTTATAATTACTTTCGATATGATGTTGTATATATGCGACTAAAGATGTCTTCGTATAAGCATTCGGAACATCATTTGGTGTATTAAAGTGGTAGAGGATTTTTCCGTTTTCATCTACAACTTGGAGCCAATCATTTTTCTCCTTTATTAAATCTTGCACTTCAGATTGTAACGAAATATGCCCATCTTCTGAAGAGATGTATCTTGAAATTGTAAAACTATCAGAATCTGGAATATTAGGTTCGTATAAAGTACTAGTAAGAAGAAAAATTAAATAAGTAAAAGCAGCAACTACAGCGATAAGTAATGTAACTAAAACAAAAACGTGTTGCATGATAAATTGAATAATAAGTCGTTTATTAAAATTCATATCGTCACCCTACTTTGTAACGAACTTATAACCAAGCCCGCGAACGGTTTTTATATATTCTGGTTTACTTGGATCGTGTTCAATTTTTTCACGCAGTTTTCGAATGTGGACCATAACAGTGTTGTCATCGCCATTATAGGCAGGTGCTCCCCAAACTTTTTCGTATATTTCCTCTTTCGAAAATACGTAGTTCGGATTCTCGCAAAAGAAGAGTAGTAGTTGAAAGAGTTGAGCGGAACATTCGACAATGTGACCATCCACTGTCAGTTCTGCAGAGTGCTGATCAATTTCAAATCTGCCAAATGAAATCGAGTGTGATTTTTGTTCGTGTGGTACGGTTTGTTTCATATGTCTCCGAAGCTGTGCTTTCATACGTGCTACTACTTCTAATGGATTAAAGGGCTTCGTAATATAATCATCCGCACCGTATGAAAATCCGGATATTTTATCTAAATCAGATGCTTTTGCTGATAGGAAGAAAATTGGACAATCTGTTTGTTGGCGAATGATTGGACAAATATCAAAACCGGATTGTCCAGGAAGCATTACATCTAAAATAATTAAATCGTAATTGTTTTGCTTAGTTAGAGATAAAGCTATTTCAGCTGATGTTGCAGTTGTAATATGAGAAAAACCTTCTTTTTCAAGAATGGTAGTTAGTAATTGTAAAATTGCTGTTTCATCATCAACAAGTAAAATATTTGCTTGGTACATAAAAATCCCTCCTAATTTTCTCGAATATCATATCATCATTTTGTAACTTATGGAATTTTTAAGGAAATTTTAAGGTTTTCTTTCGCAAAAAATTAAGAATCAAATGATATGATAAAAGTAACATAGGGGAGGAGATGAGTGTGAATCCGTTTCAAGTGATGCGAGCTAGATATTTTTTAATTGTATTTGCACTATTAATTTTAATAGCGAGAAGTAGTGGCGATTTGCTAACAAGTATATTTCATATACAAAATTCTTCTTTTATAAATATCCTTATATTCTATATCCTTCCGATCGTATGGATTTTTTATGAGTATAGAAAGCATCGCATTTCATTTTCATTGTTTGTTAATAAAAATGAAACATTTAACTTGGTGCAAGTTTTATACATTACGGTTATGTTGTGCATGTTTAGTTACGGGTATCTTATTTTGTATATGTATAGTTTTGCATGGATTACACCGGACTTTATTATGAATGCATTGCATGAACCGATTATAGATAGTACTGGGGGATATGTATATCAAGTCATTAGGGTCGTATTCATCGCACCAATTATCGGGGAGTTTGTTTTTCGCGGATTTTTACTTCAACGTTTTGCAACAAAATGGGGAACGAGCATAGCGACCATCGTTGTAGCAATATTGTTTGCGTTGTTACATGTTGATTTCCTCGGTGCAGCCATATTCAGCATCGTATTATCAATCGTATATATTCGTACGAAAAGTTTACTCATGCCAATTGCAATACATATGTTAAACAATACATTTATAATGGGTGCGTCTTTTTTAATAAGTAGAGAAAAAATTATGAGTTTTGCCGATTTCTCAAATTATACGACATTCTTTCCTGGACTTATTATTTTTATAACAGGATTAAACTTAGTACTTATCTTTTTATTTGTTAATCGTAAATATTGGAGTAAAGAAGTGCCAGTTATATATGCAGAGCAGGAAAAGAGCTTTTCAGATATAGTGGGGAGTAAATGAGATGAAGAAGACGGTTGAAAAAATATTAAAAGAGATTATAGATGCTACGTCTATTACAGATATGTGTGATAAAAGCGTTTGTCATTGGCTTCAACCTGTAGTAGATACGATTGTGTTTCCAGAGTAGTACTTATTTTCTAGTACTCATTTAAAAGAAAATATTATTTCTCTTCTTATTGTGTTCGGGGTTTTACTAATATTTGGTCTAATTGTAGAAGAAATGATGAAGCGCATCTTCAGAAAGAATGAAGAGAAGTATATGTGGATTCATAAAGTATTCGAGAAAGTAATGGTGGCTTTCCTTTTGTTTTATGGTATGAAAATAATCATTTACTTTATAGCTTTGAAACATCATTAATTCGAAATTTGAAAGGGATGTATAAAATTATATGAATGAAACGATATCATCAAATAAGTTTTTTTATTTGATTTTACTTAGTCTAGTGTTAATAACGACAGTAAATGTTATTTTGCGCTGGGAGGAAGCTTACTTTTTCATGTATTTAGCGCTTCATTTGCTAGGGATTTTATGTATAAGTGGTGGAGTGGTTACTGAAAAAAAGAATGAAGAAAGCGTTAATTATATGTGTGTGATCGGTCTTGTTTTACTTTTAGCTGTACAGGGTATTATGAAATATAGTTCTTTCTCTTTACAAGATTTTAATTTATTAATAGATGTACTTCCTTAAAGAGGCTTTTTATGTTATCTAAAACGCAAGTAGGGTACGTGTGTTGGTTTGTACGTGCGATCCTTATTCCAGATTATGAACTAAAGAAAGTGTTTAAAGATAGGTAAAACTCTTCTTGTGTAGAAGAGTTTTTTTATGTAAATAAAAGGATCTCGAGCAATTCACATAATAAGCTTGTTCTAATTTAGCGTGTACGAACTTACAATAATAATAGACAGGCAGCATAGAGGAGGGAATAGCGTGAGGAAGGTTATCGGTTGGTCGCTTTTTTTGTACGTTGGATTTGCGTTACTTATATATTGGTATTTATTTGGATGGAATCATGAACTTATTCCGGACATGTATAAGGGAACGAGTGCAGATCCAGAAACGTTTATGAGTACGAGAGAGCTTACGCTAAGCCAAGATTATTCGCGCGTGAAAAATTTACTATACTTTTTAGCGACGCCTCTTGAATGGATTATTTTATTATTTGTACTTGTGCTAGGTATTTCAAGAAAGTTTGAGAAATGGTCGAAGGAAACGACTAAAATAAGTGTTTTGCAAGTTGCGATTTATTTCTTTTATTTATCATTATTGACAACAGTGCTTGCCTTACCGATGCAATGGATTGGCCGGAAAGTGTCCGTTGATTACGGCATTTCAACGCAAAGCACACAAAGCTGGATAAAAGATCATGTTATCGGTTTTTGGGAAAGTTATGCGACTATGTTAATTGTAGTTACCGTTCTATTATGGCTTATCCGTAAATTTCCGAAGAGATGGTGGCTCGCAGGATGGGCGCTCTCTGTTCCATTTACAATCTTTTTAACATTCATACAGCCTGTCGTTATTGATCCGCTTTATAACGACTTCTCGACGCTGAAAAATAAAGAATTAGAAACGAAAATTTTAGCGATAGCAGACAAAGCGGATATTCCTGCTAAACACGTATATGAAGTAAATATGTCAGAAAAAACGAATGCATTAAATGCTTACGTAACAGGAATTGGCCCTAACGCCCGTATTGTAATGTGGGATACAACGCTTAAGCAGTTAAAAGATAAAGAGATTTTATTTATCATGGCCCATGAAATGGGGCATTATGTTATGAAGCATATATATTTTGGCGTTGCAAGTTATGTATTGCTATCGTTTATAGGTATGTTTTTAATTAGTCGTATTATAAATATGTGTATTCGCAAATGGGGAGATACATTGCAAATTTCAAAAGTGGCATGTTTCTCCATTTTACCTTTATTTTTCTTAATTTCTTCTATACTCTCATTTGCAGTACAACCAGCAACAAACTATGTTTCACGTATAGAAGAAAGAGCGGCAGATCAATATGCTTTAAATATGACGAAGGACGGAAAATCTGGTGTGAAAACTTTTCAATATTTATCAAAAACAAGTTTAAGCCAAGTGAATCCGCCTGCGTTAGTGAAATTTTTCTTATACACGCACCCACCAATTTTTGAAAGAATTCATACGTTTGAACAATATGAGAAACAAAGAAAAAAGGAGTAGCTATTATGCTACTTTTTTTTATAGAGATATAAGTTTCATATTGGGAATATTTATCATTGCTTTTTATTGCGATTTTGTAAATAATAAGCTATAAAATTCTAAAAATCTATATATAAAGGAATAAAGGTGAAAAAATGTATTTTTTACAAAATTTAAAAGTGAAATATAAATTATTAGCGCTTATTTCATTAGCAGTTTTAGGTATGGTAATTATAAGCAGTGTAGCAATTAATTCTATTAATAAGATTAAGCACGATACAGAGGTTGTAGTAGATGATTATCAATATTCTGCAATTTTATTAGAAGGAATGCTTCGCACACAAAATTCACTAGAATATAACTTATTAGAGTTAATTACGGCATCACAAAATGAAGTGGCAAATAAAGAGGGAATAATTAATAATATTGAAAAGGATCTTAAAAAATATGATTCTTTATTAAAAGAATATGATGATGGTTTTAATTTAAGTAAGCAAGAGGATGAACTGTTTCAGAAGATGAAGAAATCTTTACCAAGTTATAAAGATACATATAAGAAATTATTTGAAAAGGCGAAGGCAACAAACGAGCCGCAAATGGTAAATGAATTTCAGAAGGAATTAAAACCGAAGGGAATAGAGTTAGCTGGTTATGCAGTGGATCTAGAATCGTATGTTTCAAATTTAGCTGACCAAGTATTTAAAGATTCGCAAAAAATGATTGATCGTTCCGTTATTACCTTTATCATTCTTGTAGTAGTTACTACAATCGTTATATGTATAGTAAGTTATATTATTAGCAAGCTTATAGTTGCTCCTTTACAAACGGTTAGTCGTATGATGGAAAGAGCGAAAGAAGGAGATTTAACTGTACATGGTGATTATACTGCTAAGGATGAATTAGGTGTATTAGTAAGTAATTTTAATGAGATGATTGCAGGGCTAAGAACAAATATGCAAGAAGTAGAGAATAATATTCAGCTTCTATTCCAATATGCAGACGGAGTAGCATCTGCGTCAGAAGTATCTAGTAGTGCAGCAAAAAAAATCACTATGGATATTGAAGAAGTCGCAAATGGTGCAGAGAGTCAAATGCAAGCAATGGAACAAACTGCGGGTGCGATGGAAGAGTTGACACAAGGAATGCAGAGTATAGTCAATACATCATCCTCTGTAAATGAATTATCTGCTCAATCAGCATTAGATGCAGAGAGTGGTAACAAATTAATGAAACAAATGATTCAACAGATGGATACAATCCAAAATTCGGTACATAGCGGTGTGAAACAAGTAGAGACTATGAAAGAACAATCAGAAGAAATTGTTAAAATCATTGATGTAATGCAAGGTATTACCTCTCAGATTAACTTATTAGCATTAAACGCCGCAATTGAGGCTGCACGTGCTGGTGAAAGTGGTAGAGGATTTGCAATTGTGGCAGATGAAGTGCGGAAATTAGCAGAACAATCTAGTGATTCTGCAAAACAAATTGAGAATCTTATTACTCAAGTTATGGGAACAACGAACCATACGGTACATATGATGGGGAAAGTAGATAATGAGGTACAGGCAGGTACACAAGTAGTAATGCACACAGAAAAAGTATTTGGAACAATTACAGAAAAAGTACAACAAGTATCTGAGCAAATTCAAACGGTATCTATGTCTACAGATGAAATTGCAGCGAGTAGTGAGGAAATCTCGGCTTCTGTAGAAGACATGGCTCAAATTTCCCAAAGATCATCTGACCGAACTGATAGGGTAAAAGAGTCTATTCAACAGCAAGAAAAATCTGTTCAAGAGATTTCGGTTTCAATTGAACATATGCATAACGCAGCAGGAAAATTAAAACAAATAGTTGCCCAATTTACTCTTCAAAAGTAGTAGCATATTTGAGTGTTAATAAATATAAAAAAAGCATCCTCTTTTAATAAAAAAAGGATGCTTTTTTTATTGCTACTATTCATAGACTTCGGGCATTTTCAAGGCGATGATTTATACATACTAGATTTGTATATTACTTGTTTTTTGACAGTGTAAGAGGTTTATCGACGAGAATTATTTCTGTATTAGTGTTTTTAGATCCTGCTGTTGCCAAACTATTAGACCGGATTTAGATGCAAGTAATAAGGATTATCCTTATATTTGTAGGGATGGCACTAACTTTTCGCAAGGGAAGAGAAGGCGAGTTATCAGTGAAGGGGAATGCTAACTCTGAAATATAAATCATGAATATAGTAACCTCCATTAGGTATTTCCTTTACGCGCCAATAAAGGGAAGTTGTAAAGTGAAAAGGAGTTTATAAAGAGATTGTAGAATGTTTTAGTACATAACACCTTAGAGGTGACAACTTCCTTTTTGAAAAAGAAAGAAGGAGGCATAAAGCAGAAAGGTAGTGGAAATATTTCTTCTAGAAGATTTGCATTTTATCTTACATTCACCAAAAAAGAGTACTCCTGAAACAATGAAATTCATTTTATTTGAATGAAATAGGGAGAGAGGATAATGAAGAAAAAAATATTGGGTGTAATGATGATTGCGACAATGGCAGGAGGTATATTTGCAGGGACGAATGTGACGCCTGTAAAAGCGGAAGAGTATCCACAAATGATTGTGTTTGAAGATGTTCCATACGGATTTTGGGCATATGATGCTATTATGGATTTAGCATATCATAAAATTATATTAGGGTATGGAAACGGGAAGTATGGTGTTGGTGATCTTATAACACGTGAACAAGTAGCTGGGACTATTTACAGAACACTTGAGATAAAAGAAGAAGGATCAGTAGCGAATCCATATAAAGATGTTTCTGATAGTACAACAACTTTTAAAAAGGAAATTTTGGCGTTAACAAAACGTGGTGTTTTTACAGGGGATGGCCAAGGGAATTTTAGGCCGAAAGCACCAATCTCTAGAGCGGAAATGGCTGTCATTTTAAAACGAGCATTTAATTTTGAAACGAAACAAAAACATACATTTAAAGATATTCCAAAAGGCCACTGGGCAGAAGATGCAATTAGTGCGCTACAATCTAATAATGTTGTAAGAGGAACTGGGAATGGCATGTATGAATTAAATCGCCCTGTACCTAGAGAACAATATGCTCAGTTTATTAATAATGCGATTATTAATTATCATTTGAAAGAGGATTGGAAATAGAGTGAAATATGAAAGCACAAATAGAAATATTTGTGCTTTTTTGTTTGTTTAAAAAAGAATTATTATTCGTTTATTTGTATTTTTAATGTTATACATAAGCTTTATAATCAACCCCATAAAAAAGACATGATGTGTAATATGATTCACAAAACCGTCACGAAATGTGTCGAAAAATATATTGTCACTATACCATTTATTCTGTATATTTTTAAAAAAACATATACATATTGGGGAGATAATTTGATGAGCAAAAAATTATTAAAAACAGCTACAGCATTAACAATTATGGGTGGGGTGTTATTCTCAGCAGAGAGTAACAGTGTAAAAGCGGAAAGTGCACCGTTGCAAAAAACAAATACAATTGTATTTAAAGATGTACCAAAAGGACATTGGGCATATGAGGCAATTCATGAATTAGCGGAACAAGAAATTATTTTGGGATATGGCGATGGAATATTCGGTTTTGGGGATAATGTAACACGTGAGCAAGTTGCAGCTTTAATTTACCGTGTGTTTGATATGGAAGAACAAGATGAATATGAAAACCCATATGGAGATATTGATGAAAATTCAACAAGCTTTATCGAGGAGATATTGGCTTTAACGGAAATGGGAATTTTCCAGGGAGACGAGAATGGAAACTTTAGACCGAAGGCGACGTTAACGCGTGCGGAAATGGCACAAGTTCTTACGAATGCTTTTGACTTACAGGCCAAGGGATCTCATAACTTTAATGATGTTTCAGCAAATTCATGGGCAACGAATGCAATTAGTGCAGTACAAACAAATGGTATTACAATGGGAATCGGAGAAGGTAAATTCGGTCCGTCTATGAAGGTAACAAGAGAACAATACGCACAGTTTTTACATAGAGCAATATTGCATGATATGGAACAAGGGCAGTAATAAAGTTTAACTAGTCAAAGTGAAATTTAAAAATAATACAAAAAGGTCGTTGTTGTATAACAGCGGCCTTTTTTGTATGAAATAAAGCACGAAAGAATGGCGTTTTGAAAAAAAATGAAATGAATTTTCAAAAAAAACTTCCTTTTCTGAAGATTTGTTATATAATATAAAACATGAAATCAAATCTGTTATAAAACAGTTTAAGAAGGGGATGCTAATATGTCGACGCAAACTTCACGGGTTACACTCGTTGGAGAAATGTTACCAGCGTACAACGAAATATTGACACCTGAGGTGCTTAGTTTTTTGAAGGAACTACATGAGAATTTCAATGAGCGCCGCATAGAACTTTTACAAAAACGTGTAGAAAAACAAAAGAGAATTGATGCAGGGGAGTTTCCGAAGTTTCTAGAAGAAACAAAACACATACGTGAAGCGGATTGGACAATTGCCAAGCTGCCAAAAGACTTAGAGGATCGCCGCGTAGAGATTACTGGACCGGTAGATAGAAAGATGGTCATTAACGCTTTAAATTCAGGAGCGCATCTTTTTATGGCGGATTTTGAAGATTCGAATGCACCAACTTGGGAAAACGCAGTTGAAGGTCAAATCAATTTACGAGATGCAGTAAAGGGAACGATTTCACATAAAAATGATAAAGGGAAAGAATATAGATTAAATGAGAAAACAGCTGTACTCATTGTACGTCCAAGAGGATGGCATTTAGAGGAAAAGCATATGCAAGTTGATGGGAAGAATATGTCGGGTAGCTTAGTAGATTTCGGCTTGTACTTTTTCCATAATGCGAAAGCTCTTTTAGCAAAAGGAAGCGGCCCATACTTTTACTTACCAAAAATGGAAAGTTATTTAGAAGCGAGATTATGGAATGATGTATTCGTATTTGCTCAAAAATATATCGGCATTCCAAATGGAACGATTAAAGCAACTGTGTTACTGGAAACGATTCACGCTTCGTTTGAAATGGATGAAATTTTATATGAGCTAAAAGATCATTCTGCTGGCTTAAACTGCGGAAGATGGGATTATATTTTTAGCTTTTTAAAGAGTTTCCGTAATCATAATAAATTCTTACTACCAGATAGAGCACAAGTCACGATGACGGCGCCATTTATGCGTTCGTATTCTTTGAAAGTAATTCAAACATGTCACCGCCGTAATGCACCAGCAATTGGAGGAATGGCGGCACAAATTCCGATTAAAAATAATCCAGAAGCAAATGAAGCAGCTTTTGAAAAAGTGCGTGCTGATAAGGAGCGCGAAGCTTTAGACGGTCATGACGGGACTTGGGTTGCCCACCCTGGACTTGTACCGGTTGCAATGGAAGTATTTAATCACATTATGAAAACACCGAATCAAATTTTTAGAAAACGTGAAGAAATATGTGTAAAAGAAAACGATTTACTAGAGGTACCGGTGGGAACGATTACAGAAGAGGGCCTTCGCATGAATATTAGTGTAGGTATTCAATATATTGCATCTTGGTTAAGCGGACGGGGAGCAGCACCCATTTATAACTTAATGGAAGATGCGGCAACTGCTGAAATTTCAAGAGCACAAGTATGGCAATGGATTCGTCATGAAGGTGGAAAACTAAATGATGGTCGTAATATTACGCTTGAATTAATGGAAGAGCTAAAAGAAGAAGAATTAGCAAAAATAGAAAGAGAGATTGGTAAGGAAGCCTTTAAGAAAGGGAGATTCCAAGAGGCGACAACGTTGTTTACAAATCTCGTTCGAAATGATGAATTCGTACCATTTTTAACATTACCGGGTTATGAAATTTTATAAAAAATGAAAAGGGGATGGAACAAATGAAAAACGAAAGAATCGAGAAGTTACAAGAAAGCTGGGAATTAGATGAGCGTTGGAAAGGGATCACACGTCCATATTCGGCAGAAGATGTAATTCGCCTGCGCGGGTCAATTGATATTGAACATACGTTAGCGCGTCGTGGTGCTGAGAAGCTTTGGACATCGCTTCATACAGAAGACTATATTAACGCACTTGGCGCATTAACAGGAAACCAAGCGATGCAACAAGTAAAAGCTGGGTTAAAAGCGATTTACTTAAGTGGTTGGCAAGTAGCAGCTGATGCAAACCTTTCTGGACATATGTATCCAGACCAAAGTTTATATCCAGCGAACAGCGTACCTGCTGTAGTAAAACGAATTAATCAAACGCTTCAACGTGCGGATCAAATTCAGCATATGGAAGGAAGCGATGATACAGACTATTTCGTACCGATTGTAGCAGATGCAGAAGCTGGATTTGGTGGGCAATTAAATGTATTCGAACTGATGAAAGGTATGATTGAAGCAGGTGCATCAGGTGTGCATTTTGAAGATCAATTATCTTCAGAAAAAAAATGTGGCCATTTAGGCGGAAAAGTACTACTACCAACGCAAACAGCAGTACGCAATTTAATTTCTGCACGTCTTGCAGCAGATGTAATGGGAGTGCCGACAATTATCGTTGCAAGAACAGATGCGGATGCAGCTGATTTAATTACGAGCGATATCGATCCTGTTGATAAAGCATTTATTACAGGAGAAAGAACACCAGAAGGATTTTACCGTACGAATGCAGGTCTTGATCAAGCAATTGCGCGTGGTTTAGCGTATGCACCGTATGCAGACCTCGTTTGGTGTGAAACGTCGGAACCAAATTTAGAAGATGCAAAACGATTTGCGGACGCAATTCATAAGGAGCATCCAGGAAAGCTACTTGCATATAACTGTTCACCTTCATTCAACTGGAAACAAAAACTAGATGAAAAAACAATTGCGAGCTTCCAAAAGGAAATCGCATCTTACGGTTATAAGTTCCAATTCGTAACGCTTGCTGGATTCCATTCATTAAATTACGGTATGTTTGAACTAGCACGTGGCTATAAAGAGCGCGGCATGGCAGCATACTCTGAACTACAACAAGCAGAATTCGCAGCTGAAAAACACGGCTACTCTGCAACACGTCATCAACGCGAAGTAGGAACAGGTTACTTTGATGAAGTGGCACAAGTGATTACAGGCGGAACTTCATCAACGACAGCGTTAAAAGGATCTACAGAAGAAGCACAGTTTACGAAATAAAAGGAAGGGGCACCTTTTTGAAAGGTGCCCCTTGTTATTTTCTAAAAGATTCGAAAAGAAATATCGATTTACCGGCAAAAAACGATACTAACTTTTCTTTATTACTAAATCAACTCCACTCAGCTCCATGATCGCGAATAAACTTCATATCTTTCTCGTAATGCTCTAGATGTCCTTCATCAATCATTCTTTGGAAATTCAAGTCGCCTTCTTGTGCTTTTCGTTTCATATATGTACATAACCCTTCTAATCGAAGCAACACCATTCCTAAGTAATCTTCATCCATATTTTTACCATAGGACTGAACGAACAATTTGACTCTCTCTTTAATACGATCTGCATGTTGCGGTGAATCATAATGAACGGCTTCACCGGATTCTGTATAATACACTCTACTTAAAGGCACACAAGTATAAAGTGTATAAGCGATATCCCATAGTCTTGGGCCAGGAGCAGCAACATCGAAATCAATAATCCCTACTGGCTTCTCATTATTAAAAATAATGTTATATATGGCAAAATCATTATGGCATAAAACCTCAATGTTATTTGGCGTGTGATCCATCGGTTTCCAATCATCTAATAAAGGAAAATCACTTACAGCATCATGGTAAAGGCGGAGCATCTTTGCGATTTCTTTTAATACATCATTAGATCGCATATATTCTTTTAAAGGATAATTGCCAGCTTCTCCTTCAATAAAGGATAAAATCTCTCTATCTTTTTCATCTACAGCTAAAAACTTTGGCGCATGATGAAATCCCTTGTTTTCTAAGTGTTGTAATAGCTTATGGATCTTTGCACTATCTGGCTTTAACTCTCGACGAACAGTATTTTTAGAACGATATACGTTCGAAACGTTTCCGCCTGTTAGCTTTTCTTCGTTATCGTAGTTTGACATGTAAAAATTCCCCCTATAATTAAAAAATCCAATTCCAAATAGTGAATAGACCAACAATGGCAGAAAAGAGAAGGGAAGCAAGCAATGCTAGACAGCCAAAAGGGACTAGCTTATCTTGCCATGTTTCTTTATACTCATAAATTAACTCTTCTGCTACTTTCTTCTGCACTGAAGATAAAGGTTGCTCTTTATACAAACTTTTTATATGGTTAGAATCGCCTTTAAACTTTAAAGCACGTGCAATATGATGAGGACTATTTCCCATTGATTTTTCAAATAATAAACATGATTCATGCATAATGTCTGTTTTATGCTCCTCTAGATACCAGTAACGTCCAGCCATTTCTGGATATTGTAATTTATAATAAATATCTCCGAGTTGTTTTCGAAGATGTAATTCATTTGGGTATGTAAAGATGAGGCCATGCAATCTATCTCTTGCTTTTCCAAGATTATTATTTTCAATATCCTCTTCAATTCTTTTTAATGTTTTTCTAGAAATTTTATTGGTCATAAACTCCCCCTTATTTAGAATAGAGATAAGTATATTTTATAAGAAATACTAAAAATTAGAAATTCTATTTTCGAAAAAGATTGTACATTTTATTTTAATGTGCTATGATGATGTCAGTTGAATAGTTAAATTAAGCAATCCATATGTTATCAAGTGCTGGAAACGAACGAGAAAAAGTATGTGAGAACTAGTTTATGTTTCGTATTTGATAATGTGTGGATTCTTTTTTTAGACAGGAAGACTAAAAAATTTAAAATTTGTATTTTCTTAGGAGGAAATAATTATGGCAGTAACAGGACAAGTAAAATGGTTTAACAACGAAAAAGGCTTCGGTTTCATCGAAGTTCCAGGCGAAAACGACGTATTCGTACACTTCTCTGCAATCGAAACTGACGGTTTCAAATCTCTAGAAGAAGGTCAAAAAGTTAGCTTCGAAATCGAAGAAGGTAACCGTGGACCTCAAGCTAAAAACGTAATCAAACTATAATTTTATAGTTGATGATGGAAAAAAGGATGGCTAATGCCATCCTTTTTTTGTTGTGGAGAAAGTTTTTCCAGAGCCTGTTTTTATATCTAAATCTCTTTTTTTATGTTAAAACTGGTGAAAAATCACCGGGAATGCGTATTAGTTTCTGTAGAAGAATTAGTTCAGCAAGAGCATTTGTTGCGTATGATAGTAAATAACTATAAATTTGTATTCTCTGTTGAAATGGGGAAATCTTTTCTAGATAGACCTTGAGTAACATCTTTTTTGTTAGTGTTGTTGTTGGAATTTTGTACGTTTTGAGATGATGTTTCTAACAGTTGTTCTTGTTCCTTACTAGGGGTATTCAGAGCATCTGAGGGGAGGCTATTAACCTGCTGGCTTAATAGATTTTCTTTGTCCATAGTATACAGCTCCTTTTTGGAATTCGATAAAAAGCAATGTAATTATAAATAGCTACTTATATATATTGTGTTTTTGAATGACATTATATACAAAACTTGTATTACAAAGTTAACTAATTAACGAATTGTTAGTGATGGATAAAGATGTGCAAATTTGAAGTTTTTAATAAAAATTAAAAGCGGGTAACAAGTACCAATACTCTTTCTCATGTTTTATATAAGGATCATATTACAAATCAAAAAAGATGTAGAGAACCTTGGAAGAAAATATAGTCGTTTTTTTAGGGGGAAGAAGAATAAATAAAATGATACTACAAATGTAAAAAGGCATTCCATAAAGGAAGGCCTTTTATTGTTCTTGCCCTGATTTTTTCTTCTCACGTTTTTTACATTCTGGACATTTTGATTTACGAAACGGTTTGGCAAAGAATAGCAGAATGAAAAATAAACCAAATATAATACTAGCTGAGTTTTTCACGATAATGACGCTACTATTTTTCATTTGAATCGATGGTTGGATCTCTTTTTCTTCCATAGTGGCCCTCCATATATTGGATTTACATTTTAATTATAGCAAAGTTAATTGTTTTCATGATGTGAAAATAGGAAGGGATAATAAATATTTATAGGTAGTATAAATGCTGTTTTTATAACTTTAAAATTAAATCATTACTATATCGTGATTTTTTTATTTAACAAATGTTTGATAAATGATAAAAAATTGTAAAAAAGCGGAACTTGTAAGCTATTTCCTTTTCATAGATGCTAAAATTATATATGCAGCTGCTAATATAAATGGAAAAAAGGAGATAATGGAGTATGGAAAGTAAAGTGGAACGCTATGTCGAAAATTATGTTGTAACGAAAAATACGATGGCCTTACTTCCTGTTATTCTAAGTGAAAAGAAAATTGTTACGCGAGTCGTTGAAATGAATGATTCTTTTTTTGTATTTCAAAAACCTCTAGATATTATAGAAAGAAGTTGCCGCAAGCATGGCTCTAGTTTCTTAGGCAGAAAAGAAGGAACGAAAGAGTTAACTCATATTACACATAAAGCGCCGATTGCGATTAGTCCAGCAGATCAACTTTATTTTTTCCCTACCTATTCTTACTCTAGAAAAGAGTGCGCTTGGTTGTCTCATTTTTATATTGAAAGTAATAAAGAATTAAAAGATGGAAATCTTATTATTAGATTTATAAATGGCTTTGCTGTGAAATTAGAGATATCAAAAACTAGTTTTGAAAATCAACAAAATCGTACAGCGAAATTACGTACTGAATATGAAGATCGTAGGAAAAAACAAGGGAATCCTTGTTTTAAAGAGGTTGATAAAAAAGAGGAATCAACATTAAGACCCGCTTATGAGAGTGTGTATTTTGTGAAGGAAGGCGAAGTGTGAAAGGATGGGGGAATCCCCATTCTTTTTTGTTTATCCTGTTATTTGTGGGCAGTAAGACCCCCGCCTCAAAATTCAGCGAAAGCAAAGAAGTTAAGCGGGGGATCAACAAAATCCCCACCGATTAAAGTTTCACTTTATCAGTCTTTGTAGGTAAGGCGATATATTAGAAAAACCGAGTTGTAATTGTTATATTTAGAAAATCACCAGTGTAATTTCATTTACCGATAAAAATCGGAAAACCATCTAAATAACAAAACGAACGACATGTCCTGTCGAATATTGATAGATTATCATAGCTAAATAATGAAGGAATTCTTATGAAAGATATGGAAACTTTAATAAATGCATCTCCATATGTCGTATCTACCATTTCCTCTTTCATATAAGCGATGATACAGTAGGGATAGTATTTAGAGTAAAGGGGTAAAGTGTAGAATGGATTTTCAGACAATCAAAGAGTATTTTTCACCAGAAAATATGGATCATATTGTTGAGAGTTATAAAGCGTTCGGACCACTTCTTGGTATTGGTTTACCGATGATAGAGGCGTTGATTCCAGCATTACCGCTTATCGTATTTGTACTGGCGAATGCTGTTGCATTTGGCTTTTGGCTCGGTTTTCTTTATTCATGGCTTGGATCAGTAATGGGTGCATTACTTGTCTTTTTCATCATCCGCCATTTTGGTCGCAGTCGTTTCTTTTCGTTTGTAAATAAGCATGAGAGAGTACGAAAAGCAATGGGGTGGATTGAAAGGAAAGGATTCGCACCGATTTTTGTTATATTTTGTTTTCCGTTTACACCGTCAGCGCTCATAAATGTTGTCGCTGGTTTATCCCGAATTAGTGTAAAACAGTTTGGTCTAGCGTTAGCATTCGGAAAACTTGTGATGATTTTTATTTTAACGTATATCGGTCATGATTTAATGTCATTTATTCATAATCCGGTGAAATCAGTCATTGTAGCGATTGGTATTTTTATTTTATGGTATGTCGGTAAGAAAATCGAAGTAAAGTTAGAACTACATTAAGAATAGTCTTCTTTGTAAAGGAAAGCTTCAGTATTAAAGGATAAGGGGAGAAGCAGATGAAGAAAACTTTGAAAAAAGAAGGCATAGAGTGGATACGAACAATTTTAATTGGTGTATTATTAGCTGTATTTTTTCGAACGTTTTTCTTTTCAACGTATGTTGTAGAGGGGAAGTCAATGATGCCGACATTGCAAGATGGCAATATGCTAGTTGTAAATAAGGTGAGTTATCAAGTTGGGGACTTGAACAGATTTGACGTTGTGGTATTTCATGCGAATAAAAAAGAGGACTATGTAAAGCGGATTATCGGTTTACCTGGAGATCATATTGAATATAAGCAGGATAAGTTATATATAAATGGTCAATTTATTGATGAGCCTTATTTAGAGAAGTATAAGAAAGAGATAAATGGAAGGCAACTAACAGGCGACTTTACATTAGAAGAGTTAACGAAAGAAAAGCTGGTGCCACCCGGGTTTATTTTTGTAGTAGGTGATAACCGGCTCGGGAGCTGGGATAGTAGACACTTTGGCTTTGTAAAAGCTGATACAGTTGTCGGTAAAGTTGATTTGCGATATTGGCCAATTCAAGAGGTGCAAACGAATTTTTCAAAAGGTTGATATAATGAAGTAGAAGTATAGAAAAGACAAACAACTCAGTTTGTCTTTTTTCGTGTACTATAATACAATTATAGTAGCAAACTAACGTTCGTTATGTAAGTGAAAGGTGGGGTTACATGTCACTTCGATTTGTGATTGGTAGAGCGGGAAGTGGAAAAAGTACACTTTGTTTACGCGAAGTGCAAGAAGAGTTAAAACAACGCCCGAGAGGGAAAACAATATTATATCTTGTGCCAGAACAGATGACATTCCAGACGCAGCAGGCGTTAATTGGAAGTGAGGATGTAAGAGGTTCTATTCGGGCACAAGTTTTTAGTTTTTCACGATTAGCGTGGAAGGTACTACAAGAAGTTGGCGGAGCGAGTCGTCTTCATATTGATGAAGCTGGTGTACATATGTTACTCCGTAAAATTGTAGAGTCTCGTAAAGATGGATTATCGGTGTTCCAAAAAGCAGCGGAGCAAAACGGTTTCTTTGAACATCTTGGCAGTATGATTGCAGAGTTTAAACGTTACAATGTAACGCCATCTAACGTATATGAAATGTGGCAACAATTAGATGCGCATAGTAGCAGTGCCGAACAAAAGTTACTAGCGAATAAAGTGTATGATTTACAGTTACTATACGATGATTTTGAACGTGCTTTAATTGGAAAATACTTAGATTCAGAAGACTACCTGCAATTGCTAGTGGAAAAGCTTCCGCAGTCTGAATATGTAAATGGTGCGGAAATTTATATAGACGGGTTTCATTCATTTTCCCCGCAAGAGTTAGAGATTGTAAGACAGCTTATGATTTGCGGAGCGAAAGTTACGATCACGTTAACGATAGATGAAAAAACGTTAGCACAGCCAGTAAATGAACTCGATTTATTTTATGAAACGACGTTAACGTATGAAAAAATAAAACAAGTAGCGCGTGAAGAGAAAATAGAAATTGAAAAAACAATTCCACTTATGGAACAGCCGCGTTTTCATTCTCCAGCATTAGCGCATTTAGAAGCTCATTATGAAGCGCGTCCGAATGAAAAATTTAACGGTGAAGCGAGTGTAACGATTAGTACAGCTGCGAATTTACGAGCGGAGGTAGAAGGTGTTGCTCGTGAAATTCGTAAACTTGTTGCGGATGAAAAATATCGTTACCGAGATATTGCAGTGCTTCTTCGTAATGGGGAAAGTTATTACGATGTGATGCGAACGTTATTTACAGATTACAATATCCCGCACTTCATCGATGAAAAGCGCCCGATGTCACACCACCCATTGGTAGAATGTATTCGTTCTGCACTCGAGATTATTAGTGGGAATTGGCGTTATGATGCGGTGTTCCGTTGCGTGAAAACAGAGCTTTTATATCCATTAGACGTAAGAAAAGAAGTGATGCGTGAAGAAATGGATGAATTTGAAAATTACTGTTTAGCGTACGGTGTACAAGGAAAGAGATGGACTGCTGAAGATCCATGGATGTATCGCCGTTATCGTTCTCTTGATGATACGAACGGGATGATTACAGACAGTGAACGTGAAATGGAAGAGAAAATAAATAGGCTACGTGACGTTGTAAGAACACCTGTTATTCGCATGCAAAAAAGGTTAAAGCGTGCAGGAACAGTTATGCAAATGTGTGAAGCAGTTTACTTGTTTTTAGAAGAACTGGATGTTCCGAAGAAACTAGAAGAATTACGTATACGTGCAGAAGAAAGTGGAGATTTCTTATTTGCGACAGATCATGAACAAGTATGGGAAGAAGTAATGAGCCTTCTTGATACATTTGTAGAGATGCTTGGGGAAGAGAAAATGTCTCTTTCTATGTTTACTGACGTTATGTCGACAGGTCTTGAGGCACTTCAATTTGCTAACATTCCGCCGTCATTAGACCAAGTGTTAATTGCTAATATTGATCACTCCAGGTTATCTGACGTGAAAGCAACGTTTATTATAGGTGTAAATGAGGGTGTCATTCCAGCAGCACCTATGGATGAAGGTATGCTTTCTGATGAGGAAAGAGAAGTTCTTGGTGCGGCAGGGATTGAATTAGCGCCAACGACGAGACAAACTTTGTTAGAAGAACAGTTCGTTATGTATCAAATGGTAACGAGAGCATCTGAGAAGTTATACATTTCATGCCCGCTTGCAGATGAAGAAGGAAAGACGTTACTTGCGTCTAGCTTTATTAAGAAAATAAAAAGAATGTTCCCTAATGTGAAAGATTCATTTATTACGAATGACGTAAATGATTTATCACGTTCAGAACAAATTTCATATGTAGCAACGCCAGAAGTAACGTTATCTTACGTTATGCAGCAACTACAAACGTGGAAGCGATACGGATTTGAAGGGAATTTAGACTTTTGGTGGGACGTATATAATTTCTACGTAACTTCAGATGAATGGAAACAAAAAAGTAGCCGCGTCTTATCAAGTTTATTCTACCGAAATCGTGCGAAGAAACTAAGTACAGCAGTAAGTAGAGATTTATACGGAGATATAATTAAAGGAAGCGTCTCTCGTATGGAACTATTTAATCGTTGTGCATACGCTCATTTTGCGCAGCACGGTTTATCGCTTAGAGAGCGTGATATTTTCAAGCTTGATGCGCCAGACATCGGCGAATTATTCCATGCGGCATTAAAGAAAATTGCGGACAAGTTATTGCGTGAAAACCGCACTTGGGCGGATTTATCCATAAAAGAGTGTGAGCATCTTTCTGTTTTAGTAATAGAAGAAATTGCGCCGTTATTACAACGACAAATTTTATTAAGTTCAAACCGTCATTTCTATTTAAAACAAAAACTACAACAAATCATTTTCCGTACGTCAATCATTCTTCGTGAACATGCGAAGTCAAGCGGATTCGTACCAGTTGATTTAGAGGTGCCGTTCGGTATGGGAGGTACAGGGTCACTTCCGCCGATGGAATTCTCATTACCAAATGGTGTGAAGATGGAAGTAGTCGGCCGTATTGACCGTGTTGATAAGGCAGAAGATGAAAACGGGACGTTCTTACGTATTATTGATTATAAATCAAGTTCAAAAGCGTTAGATTTAACGGAAGTGTATTACGGATTAGCACTTCAAATGTTAACGTATTTAGATGTTGTTACTTCGAATGCACAGACGTGGATGAAAAAAGGCCACGCAGCATCACCAGCTGGTGTATTGTATTTCCATATTCATAACCCAATCGTTGAGATGAAAGGTGACGCATCTGAAGCTGAAATTGAAAAAGAAATTTTAAAGAAATTTAAAATGAAAGGACTCGTATTAGGAGATGCTGACGTTGTTCGTTTAATGGATAACAAACTTTCAACAGGAAGCTCAGATATTATTTCTGCTGGCCTGAAAAAAGACGGTAGCTTTAGTGCGCGTTCAAGTATTGCAAGTGAGCAAGAGTTTAACGTACTGCAAAAATATGTACACCATACGTTTGAAAATATCGGAAAAGATATTACAGAAGGTGTTATCGATATTGCTCCTTATAAAATGGGAAATAAAGCAGCATGTACGTTCTGTAACTTCAAATCTGTTTGTCAATTTGATGAGTCACTTGAAGATAATCAGTTCCGATCGTTAAAAGATATGAAAGATAGCGAAGCGATGGAGAAAATAAGAGAGGAGGTTGGCGGAGAATGATAGAAAATTGGCCTAAAAAACCAGAAGGTAGTCAATGGACAGATGACCAGTGGAAAGCTGTTGTAGCGAACGGACGTGATATTTTAGTTGCGGCTGCAGCTGGATCAGGTAAAACAGCAGTATTAGTTGAACGTATTATTAAAAAGATTATTAATGAAGAGAACCCAGTCGATGTCGACCGCCTGCTCGTTGTAACATTTACGAATGCAGCAGCACAAGAGATGAAAAACCGAATCGGAGAAGCGTTAGAAAAGGTATTAATTGATGAACCAGGCTCTCAACACGTAAGAAAGCAGCTGAGCCTATTAAATAAAGCTTCCATTTCAACAATTCACTCATTCTGTTTACAAGTAATTAGAGGATATTACTACATGCTTGATGTTGATCCTCGTTTCCGTATTGCGAATCAAACAGAAAATGAATTGTTAAAAGAAGAAGTGCTAGATGACATATTAGAAGAAGAGTATGGCATCGAAGATAATACGATATTCTTTGAACTCGTTGATCGTTATACGAGTGACCGTAGTGATGATGACTTACAACGTATGATTTTAGCGCTTCATACAGAATCAAGAGCGCATCCAAATCCGGAAAAATGGCTTGATAAATTAGTAGAAGCATATGACGTAGAAGGAAAGACAATTGAGGATTTAGTATATGCTTCTTATTTATTAGAAGATGTGAAATTCCAGCTTGAAACAGCGGAACAGCATATTCGTAAGGCAACTGAACTCGCAATGCTTCCTGACGGTCCAGCGCCTCGCATTGAAACCCTGCAAGCAGATGTAGCTTTACTTGGAACGCTATCATCAGCTGCTCGTGAGTCGTGGACAAGTTTGTATGAAGCGATGCAAAACGTATCATGGCAAACGTTAAAGCGTATTAAGAAAAGTGATTACAATGAAGATGTTGTAAAACAAGTAGACTCTCTTCGTAATAAAGCGAAAGATGAAGTGAAGAAATTACAGGAAGAGTTATTTAGCCGCAAACCTGAAAGTTTCTTACGAGATTTTCAAGATATGCACCCAGTATTAGAAAAGCTTGTTCAACTTGTAAAAGTATTTACAGAACGTTTCCAAGCGATGAAGCGAGACAAAGGAATGGTCGATTTCACAGATTTAGAGCATTTCTGTTTACAAATTTTAAGTGAACAAAGTGAAAATGGTGAAATGAATCCTTCAGCAGTAGCGCTTCAATATCGTAATAAATTTGCTGAAGTGTTAGTCGATGAATATCAAGATACGAACTTTGTACAGGAATCCATTATTAAATTCGTAACGAAAGATTCTGAGAGTGAAGGAAACTTGTTCATGGTTGGCGACGTAAAGCAGTCAATTTATCGTTTCCGACTAGCCGAACCAGGCTTATTCCTAGGAAAGTATAAACGCTTTACGCAAGAAGGATCGGGCGGCGGAATGAAGATTGACTTAGCGAAAAATTTCCGTAGTCGTCATGAAGTGCTAGCAGGAACGAACTTCATCTTCAAACAAATTATGGGCGAAGAAGTTGGGGAAATCGATTACGATGCTGACGCTGAATTAAAGCTAGGTGCTAGCTATCCAGAAGGTGAAGATGTAGCGGCAGAGCTATTATGTATTCAGCAAACGGAAGAAGAAGTAATAGACGGTGAAGAAGGTGCAGAAGTCGAAAAAGCACAGCTAGAAGCTCGTCTTATGGCGCAGCGTATTAAAGCGATGGTTGATTCAGGTTATGAAGTGTATGATCGTAAAACGGATAGTATGCGCCCTGTACAATACCGTGATTTCGTTATTTTACTCCGCTCGATGCCGTGGGCGCCGCAAATTATGGAAGAGTTAAAATTGCAAGGAATTCCAGTATATGCTGACCTTGCGACTGGTTATTTTGAAGCGACAGAAGTAAATATTATGATGAACGTATTCCGCGTTATTGATAATCCGATGCAAGATATCCCGCTTGCAGCTGTACTTCGTTCACCGATTGTGGGACTAAATGATGAAGACCTTGCGACGCTTCGTGCTCATGGGAAGAAAGGGTCATTTTATGAAGTAATGAGCTCGTTCTTAAAAGGAGCACCGCTTGAAGAAGAGCAAGAACTTCATGATAAATTAGAGTGGTTTTATAATTTACTGCAAGGATGGCGTGAATTTGCCCGTCAACAATCCCTTTCTGATTTAATTTGGAAAGTGTACGGTGAGACAGGTTATTACGACTTCGTTGGCGGTTTACCAGCAGGAAAGCAAAGACAAGCAAACTTACGCGTACTATATGACCGTGCAAGACAATATGAAGCAACATCATTTAGAGGGTTATTCCGCTTCTTACGTTTTATTGAACGTATTTTAGAACGCGGTGATGATATGGGTACGGCGAGAGCCCTAGGTGAACAAGAAGACGTTGTTCGCATTATGACGATTCATAAAAGTAAAGGGCTAGAGTTCCCGGTCGTATTTGTAGCTGGACTCGGTCGTCGTTTTAATACACAAGACTTAATGAAGCGTTTCTTACTGCATAAAGATTTCGGTTTCGGTTCACAATTTATCGATCCGCGTAAACGAATTAAATATACGACATTATCGCAACTTGCAATTAAACGCAAAATGAAAATGGAATTAATCGCGGAAGAAATGCGTGTATTATATGTAGCGTTAACGCGTGCGAAAGAGAAGTTAATTTTAATCGGAACAGTTAAGGATGCAAATAAGGAAATGGAAAAATGGCTTGATGCGAGGGAACATAATGAATGGTTATTACCAGATCACATACGTGCCGGAGCGTCTTGTTATTTAGACTGGATTGCACCTTCATTATATAGACATCGTGATAGTGAAATGCTTCTTGAATTAGGACAAGGAAGCATTCCGGATGAAATTTACGGGTATGACACTAGCTGGAAAGTAGAAGTTGTGGACGGTAACACGCTACTTGCACCAGAGCCAGTTCAAGAAGAGAAACAAGAATTGTTAGAAGCGCTTCGTGAAAAAAAGGCTGTTCCCCTGCAAAGTGAACGGAAAGAAGAAGTGTACGACAGATTAATGTGGAAGTACGGATATGAGGATGCGACATCTCATCGTGCGAAGCAATCTGTTACAGAAATAAAGAGAAATTATCAATCTGAAGAAGGTAGCGATAACGCCTTTATTAAAAAACTACGTGCACCAATTAAAACACGTCCGCGCTTTATGGAGAAAAAAGGGTTAACGTACGCAGAGCGTGGAACAGCAGTCCATGCCGTTATGCAGCATGTAGATTTGAAGAAACCGATTACGGCCGAAACGCTACAAGAACAAATCGCAGGAATGGTAAATAAGGAATTATTAACATTCGAGCAGGCGGAAGAAATAGCAATTGAAAAAGTAATTTCATTCTTTGACAGTGACTTAGGTAAAAGGGTATTAGCGGCAAAAAGTGTAGAGCGTGAAGTACCATTTACGATGATGCTTGCAGCAGAAGAAGCATATCAAGATTGGCAAGGGAAGAGTGAAGAAACGATTCTTGTCCAAGGGGTTATCGACTGCATGATTGAAGAGGAAGATGGCATTACGTTAATCGACTTCAAAACAGATACGATTGAAGGGAAATTCCCAGGCGGATTCGAACAAGCAAAACCAATTTTAGAAGATCGATATAAAGTGCAACTTTCGTTATATGCAAAAGCACTTGAGAAAAGCTTACAACATCCTGTCAAAGAGAAATGTTTATACTTCTTTGATGGGAATCACGTTGTAAATATTGAAGGATAGACGACAGAAAGGGGCTATAAAAAATGACAACGTTAAGAACTTGTGAACAGGGACACGAGTATTATAAAAGTAGCGATTGTCCAACTTGCCCAACCTGTGAGAAAGAGAGAAAACCAAAAGAAGGTTTTCTCTCTCTTCTTTCAGCACCAGCAAGAAGAGCATTAGAGCATCACGGAATTCAAACTGTAGAAGAACTCTCAAAATATAGTGAAAAAGAAATATTAAAACTGCATGGTATGGGACCTGCGTCTTTGCCGAAGCTTAGACAAGCTTTGGAGGAGAGCGGATTATCATTTAAATAAAATGAAATAGTGCCTCTTCACTCCTTACTTGTTTATACTACTATTTGTGAACAGTAAAGCTCTTGCTGATTAAAATTTCATTCTAATAATTTGAATTAGATAAAAGAAAAAAGTAGGAGAATATCTCCTACTTTTTTTACGCTGTTCCAATCTGATCTTGATCCGCCACATCAGAATCAAACGTATTTGTTGCACTAACACCGCTAAAAGTATTCACAACAAACCCAACATTGGAAGCTCCAGATCCATTATAGGCTTTCGTGTTTTCTTTCGGAGACACGTTATAAAAATCTCCTAAGTTGAAAGAGCCGTTACTGTTTTGAACGACGAGATTTCCTACAACCGAAGGCATACCATCCACCTACTTTACTAAGCTTTTTAATTACTATATGAATTATTGCGCGGAAGGTTCATCCGTAATATATTGGCGGATTTGCATAATACGAGAGTTATTAAAAACATAATCAACATTTCCAATTTGAAAGCAACCAGAATTTAAAAGTGTCCGCAATTCAACATTATTAACTTCAATAAAAGGGCATTCATTTACAATGTTTAATTTTACATCTTTCGTTCGTTTTGGAATTGTAATGTGTTCATCTGTAAAGATTTCAAAAGCATCAAAGCGACCTTCTCCCCTTATATAACAAGGAAATTCACGGTGGACGGCAAGAGCTCTACTTTTTAATTCCATTTGGTTTGCATCTCCAACTTGAAATACGGCAGTGATCCCTAAAGAAATAATAGAAACATTTTGGACAATGGACACATGATGCAACATAATTTCTCAGTCTCCTTAACCTGGAGTAGGAGGGACATCTGTTACTAATGGTACAAATGGACCCTCTGTAACTGTTTCAAATGGTGTATCGAGAATAGAAGATAGAATGAGGAGATTTGCATCTCCGATTAAAAAGAGTGCGGACGACGATACACCGTTCATTTTAATCTGCCCGACTTTTAACTCACGGTTTACAACGTTAAGGTTCATACATACTTACTCCTTTCGGAAATTTCCCGGTATGTGCTGAATAAAGGAGAGAAAGGCTTTGTCAATATCTTGTTTCATTGCCTGAATAATGATATCTCGTAAATAATCTGGATCTGTTGAAATACCTTCATGTGATTGAACTTGTGATAAATAATAAGGGAGTCGATGCTCCATCTGTTTTTTTATGTCATCCACCATCATTTGTCGATACATTTCATCAAGCGGTGTTCTCTCTTCTTGTTCAAAATGGACAATACGATTATATGCTTCTTCATCTAAGTATCGATGCATTTCTTGGAGGATACCTTGATAAAAGTCTGGGTTTGTTTCGGTTTCAGGATTTACCTTCAATGTTTCTGTATCCACTTGAAAATCTTCAATTTGTTGTCCTTTTGCTGAAAATGGGTTTAAACCAATATTTAAAGTACCATTTAAATTTTCGACTTTTAATTGATCGAATTTGTATTCCACTTTTCCTACAGAAGAGGAGGGGCGATTTTTTAATTCGTTAAGCTCTTCTTGGAGTTGTCGCACTTGATCTTCTAAATTCAGGATGGCTGCTTGTTGTGTTTGAAGAGCTTGTTGGAGTTGGTGTAAGTAAGTATATATATCTTGATTCATTTGTGAAACCTCCTTTTCAATAGGGAGGGTAAAAATATTCCTGCTATATATTTATGACAAGGATGTCTTAAGAAGAACTATTTGATGGTTTGATAGAAATAATTTGTCCTTTTGCCTGTAATGGGCGAAGTGGCTCCGTAAATCCGCCTGTATTTGAAAATTTAGATAGGGCTTTAATACTTCCGGCAGTACCAATTTGGAATACAGAAGAGGTTGTGATGCTATCAATTTTAATACTGTTGATGATGATACTTTGGTTTACATAAAAATTCAATTCAATTGCCTCCTTTAAGTTGAGCCAATTATCGCTTGATCGATTACATCTGAATCGTTGACAGTCGTTGCACTTTGATAATTGTAGACAGAAACATTATCTCCAACGTTGAAAGAACCGGCCCCGGCGAAAGCACGTGAGTAACTAATAGGCCTAATCGCAAATACATCTCCAATATGAAAAATACCACTTGATCCAATATTGACGATACGAATATGTCCGACCATAGCTGGCATACAAAACACCCTTCGTTTTTAAAATTTTCTTTTCTACTATTGTATGGGCGTTTCCAATAAAATGTGTGTTTTTTTGAAATAAAAGAAACACACGCGTTATTGCGTGTGTGTGTTGAACGTTTGAGTAGGGTGTAAATCCGTATGTACATGACAAATTACATTTAAGAGCCTGTCCAGTTCTTGGCTACAATCCACTGTTCTTTGAGAAGTCATTCCATAGCGTTCAGCAAAATAGATCATTTTTTCACGTTTTTTTTCAATAGCTTGCTCAAACATTGAAATCGGCTCCATCTCTAAATGAAATTTTTAGTATATATGTAGTACATATTATACAAAAAATTCATAAAAAAGAAATGCCTTCGCTAAAAAAAGTAAAATTTCTACATTTTATGCTAAATAATGAATAAGTAACGAATAAGATGCGAGAAGAATATTGTAAAAATTAGCGTGCATGAGAAGGTTTTTTTCTTGCGGATGCGAATACAATTAAAGGGTATGAGTTTTAGGATGGAGAGTGGAAATATTGCGTTTTGTAACGGCGAAGAAAGAAGAAAAGGTATTTGTAGGTATTGTGGATGAAGAAGAAGAAAAGGTATTACACTTAAGAGAAGCGCAAAGACAAAAAGGGGAAAAGGTTACAATCCCCATTACAATGTTAGAGTGTATTGAAAGAGGGACTGAATGTTTTGAGAAAGTATGTGAAATTGTAAATTGGGCAAAAGAGAACGGGGAAGCGGCGTATTATCCGTTAACAGAGGTGAGAATATTAGCGCCGATTCCAAGGCCAAGAAAGAATATTTTGTGCGTTGGAAAAAACTATCGTGAGCATGCGGTAGAAATGGGCGGAGTAGAGTCTATTCCAGAAAATATAATGATCTTTACGAAAGCACCAACAACAGTTATTGGCATAAATGAGCAAATTAATGGTCACCCTCACGCAACGGACGAACTAGATTACGAAGGAGAACTAGCTATCATTATTGGTAAGCGAGGGAAGCAAATTAAAAAAGAAAAAGCGCTTGAGCATGTTTTTGGTTATACGATTATAAATGATGTAACAGCTCGAGACATTCAAAGAAAACATAAACAGTTTTTCCTTGGGAAAAGCTTCGATACATTTTGTCCGATGGGACCGTATTTAATTCATAAATCGGTGGTTGAAACGCCGAATGCATTACACATTGAAACGGTAGTAAATGGAGAAGTAAGGCAAACTTCCAACACAAATAAAATGATTTTTTCAATAGAAGAAATTATTTCAACGATAAGCAAAGGAATGACTTTAGAACCAGGCGATATTATCGCAACAGGAACGCCGGCTGGTGTCGGAAAAGGTTTTACACCACCGAGGTTTTTACATGCTGGTGATGAAGTGGTCATTACAGTGGAAAGAATTGGTACTTTGCGAAATGTAGTGAAATGAGAAAAGAGCTATCTTGTATAAAGATAGCTCTTTTCTATGGTCTCGGATTATAGAGATAATCGATAACGGCAAAAGTGTAAAGACCAATTAATGCAAGTGTACAAATGCCAAATAATATAACCGCAAGTGCGCTTTTTTCTCGTCCAAATCCAATAATAGTAAGAATAACAGCAGTCCAAAATGATGCTTTCAGTAGTGTGAGTGTAGTAGGAGTTGAGTAATGAAGCCATGTTGTGGAAAGTAGGAAACTAAAGAATGTAACTAAAATAAACGCTGTAGCTAAATAGTTAATATGTTTACCATATCTTAGTAGCATATCGCACCTCCTTTATGAATTTAAAATACAGAAAATTACAATTTTATCTTAATATAATTGAATATAAAAAGAAAGAGGTTGTCCCAACATGTTGGACAACCTCTCTATTATTACGATAATACAGCTTTAATTTTTTGGAATGCCCACTCTAAATCTTCTTCAGAGATTACTAGAGGTGGTGCGATACGAATTACGTTTTCGTGTGTTTCTTTACATAGTAGACCAGCTGCTTTTAGTTGTTCACAGTAAGGACGAGCTGGCTCGTTTAATTCGATACCGATGAATAAACCTTTACCGCGAACTTCAGTGATCATTGGGTTATCAATTTCTTTTAATTGCCCAACTAATTTTTCTCCTAATTGAAGAGAACGCTCTGTTAATTTTTCTTCTTCTAAAACTTCAAGAGCTGCGATAGAAACAGCACATGCAAGTGGGTTACCGCCGAATGTAGAACCATGAGAACCTGGCTCAAATACACCTAAAATGTCGCGGTTTGCTGCAACACAAGAGATCGGGAACACACCGCCACCAAGGGCTTTACCAAGTATGTACATGTCAGGAGTTACATCGTCCCAGTCACAAGCGAATACTTTACCAGTACGACCTAAGCCTGTTTGGATTTCATCTGCTACGAATAAAACGTTTTCTTTTTTACATACTTCAAGAGCTTCTTTTAAGTAACCAGCTGGTGGGATGTTAATTCCTGCTTCACCTTGAATTGGCTCTAAAATGAATGCTGCTGTGTTTGGTGTAATTGCGGCTTTTAATGCTTCTAAATCACCGTAAGGAATTACAACGATGCCAGGAAGCATTGGACCAAATCCACGCTTGTACTCTTCATTTGAAGACATAGAAACAGAACCCATTGTACGTCCGTGGAAGTTATCTTCACAAACGATGATTTCAGCACGGTTTGCTTCTACTTTCTTCACATCATAAGCCCAGCGACGAACTGTTTTAATTGCAGTTTCAACAGCTTCAGCACCTGTATTCATTGGAAGTACCATTTCTTTATTAGTTAGTTTCGCAACTTTTTCGTACCAAGGACCTAATTGATCGCTATGGAAAGCACGAGAAGTTAACGTAACACGATTAGCTTGGTCAATTAAAGCGTTAATAATTTTCGGGTGACGATGACCTTGGTTTACTGCAGAATATGCACTTAATAAGTCCATATAGCGGTTTCCTTCAGGATCTTCTACCCAAACACCTTCTGCTTTAGAAATAACGATTGGAAGTGGGTGATAGTTATTTGCTCCATATGTGTCTGTAAGTTCGATAATATCCTTAGTTTGAATCATGATTGTTCCCCCTTTTGTTATTACAAGAAGTTTGTAAATACTCTAAATATTATAGCATTTAAATGTAAAAAAGCGAAACATTTCCTGAAAATAAATGAACATGTTATCATATAGAGTGAAAAAGTGTGAAAAGAGGAGGTAAGGGATACGATGGTACATATGCATATTACAGCATGGGCGTTAGGTTTAATTTTATTCTTCGTTGCGTATTCACTTTATTCAGCAGGAAGAAAAGGTAAAGGTGTACATATGGGGCTTCGTCTTATGTACATTATCATTATTGTGACAGGTTTCATGTTGTACATGAGTATTGTGAAGACAGCAACAGGTAGCATGCACATGTGGTATGGCTTAAAAATGTTAGCTGGTATTTTAGTTATCGGTGGAATGGAAATGGTTCTTGTGAAAATGAGCAAAAACAAACCAACAGGGGCGGTTTGGGGCTTATTTATTGTTGCGCTAGTAGCAGTATTATACTTAGGACTGAAATTGCCACTTGGCTGGTACGTATTCAAATAAAAATAAAACCACCTTATAATCTCAAAGACTTGGGAGCTAAGGTGGTTTTTATTTTTTTATGTCGCATCGATATGCAACTCTTCTCCATTTACTTTCGTAAAACGGAACATATTTTTATTGGATGTAGTGTGACGGACGAAATGATGCTGTAGTGTACAGATCATCTCTTCGTTATCAAACAAAAGAATATTTACTCCTTCGCGTGAATCCTCTTTCGGTAAGAAAGATAAATAATTATGACAATACATGCAATCATATAAAGAGTAGTGAAGTGATTGCAATGATTCGGTTAATAATGTGAACACAGAGTCGGGTAATTCCTCGAGCCATTCATTATAGCTAAGAAGTAATTTTTTTCGAATGCGTATCATTTCCCCGTTTTGCAGGTGGTGCTGTTCGTTGGCGATTTGTAATATATCTTGTTCATAGAAACGAGCTGGTAGCCAGTTGTTGTTATATAAAATCTCAAAACCATCTTCGGCAATATCTTCTAATAAAAATGCTTCATCATTTTCATCATCAAAGAATACCCATTCATTGTTTATATATTCTACATTACCGACTGTATGAGCGCGGGGCTGGTTATATAAAATATGGTTACGTTGTATCATACATGATTTCTCCTTTATGAAAAGTAGTTATTCCTGTTATAGACAGTTCGTGCATTCTTTATAACTAGACACATCTAGACATAGGTGGGCATACAATAAAACACGTTTTACTGAGTGAGAATGCTATTCCATATGTGGATAGTAGGTTATCGTCAAGTTTTCCATTTTTTGATCCGCACTCTTAGGGTGGGGATTACTGCACGTTCAAGAAAAGAAATAAGATGGAAGGATGATTTATATGTGCGGGATTACAGGCTGGGTGGATTATAAACGCTCATTAGAAGGAGAAAGAGCTGTCGTTACGAAGATGGCTGAGACGTTAGCGAAACGTGGTCCGGATGATAATAAAGTTTGGATTAAAGGCAATGTCGCATTTGGGCATAAACGATTAATCGTTGTGGACCCTGAGGGCGGGAAACAACCGATGACTTGTTTAAAAGATGAAACGAATTACGCCATTTGCTATAACGGTGAACTTTATAACACAGAAGACATTCGAAAGGAATTATTAAGAAGAGGATATACGTTCAAAGGTCATTCTGATACAGAAGTATTATTAGCTTCTTATATTGAATGGAAAGAAGAATGTGTCGATCATCTAAACGGTATATATGCGTTTGCTGTATGGGATGAACAGAAAGAACAAGTATTTATTGCGCGAGATCGACTAGGTGTAAAACCGCTATTTTATAAATATGATAGTGGGCGATTACTATTTGGTTCAGAGTTAAAAGCGATACTGGCTCATCCAGATGTGAAGGCGGAAGTAACGTTAGAAGGGTTATCCGAAATATTCGGTCTCGGACCGTCAAGAACGCCTGGCCATGGTATTTATGCTGGTATAAAAGAATTACGTCCAGGTCATGCGATGACATTTTCAAAGAACGGTTTATGTATATGGAGATATTGGAATGTAGAAAGTAAAAAACATGAAGACTCTTTTGAAGAAACAGTAGAGAAAACGCGCTTTTTATTACAAGATGCCATTACAAGACAGCTTGTTTCTGATGTACCACTATGTACTTTTTTATCAGGTGGTGTAGATTCGAGCGCTATTACAGCTATCGCAGCGAAAGAATACGAGAGATCAGGAAAAGGGCAATTACACACGTATTCTATTGATTACGAAGATAATGACAAATACTTTAAAGCGAATGCGTTCCAGCCAAATTCAGATGCTCCGTTTATTAATTTAATGACTGAGACATTTCAAACAACCCATCATCGCTGCGTCATTTCGAATGAAAAATTAGCAGAGTATTTAACTGAAGCAGTACTCGTTCGTGATTTGCCTGGTATGGCAGATATCGATTCGTCATTATTATGGTTTTGTCGTGAAATTAAACAAGATTTTGTCGTCGGTTTATCTGGGGAATGTGCAGATGAAATATTTGGTGGATATCCGTGGTTTTATAGAGAAGATGATTTACAATCGAGTGCCTTTCCGTGGATGCGCTCTACAGAAGCACGTGAACAACTGCTAAAGAAAGAATGGAGAAATAAATTAAATTTACAACAATATGTACAAAGGCGCTATGAAGAGTCGATTCAAGAAGTTCCTATTTTAGAGGGAGAAAGTCCGCTAGAAGCAAAAAGACGCCAATTATTTTATTTAAATATGGTATGGTTTATGACAACATTATTAGACAGAAAAGACCGCATGAGTATGGGGGCAAGTTTAGAAGTACGTGTTCCATTTGCAGATCATCGCCTTGTCGAATATGCGTGGAATATTCCTTGGGAAATGAAAATGTATAAAAACCGCGAAAAAGGTCTATTACGTAAAGCGTTAGAAGATGTACTTCCACATGACATCTTATATAGAAAGAAGAGTCCTTATCCGAAAACGCATAATCCACACTATACAAAAGCAGTAACAGTATGGCTTCAAAAACTATTAACGGATAAAGGTTCAATTTTACACGAATTGTTTGATAAAGAGCAGTTGAACGGATTAATTCAGTCTAATGGCAGTGCATTTCAAACACCATGGTTTGGTCAATTGATGACTGGGCCACAGCTTTTAGCTCATTTAGCACAAATTCACGTTTGGTTTAAAGAATATGGGGTAAATATTAAGGAATAAGGGAAAAGCGGCTTACAATTATGTAAGTCGCTTTTTATTAAAGAAATTGTCATATAAAATTCAAAATCACCTTATAAATAATACTTAATTATAATTATTATTTTGACGTACTTATTATTGCTTGTTATAATTGGAAACAAACGTTCTGAAAAGGATTCTCATTTATAAAATTGAGGTGTTATATAGATGACAAAGAAAAAAATAGGTTTACTCGTAATGGCGTATGGAACACCAGAATCATTAGACGATGTAGAGGCATATTATACACATATCCGTCACGGGCGTAAGCCGTCAGAAGAAGCGCTTGAAGATTTAATTGAGCGCTATAAAGCGATTGGTGGAATTTCGCCGCTTGCAAAAATTACGAAAGAGCAGGCGCATAAATTAACAGATTCAATGAATAACATATTTACAGAGTATGAATTTACTTGTTACTTAGGTTTAAAACATACTGCGCCATTTATAGAAGATGCTGTAGAGGAAATGAAGCGAGATGGAATTGAGCAGGCGATTAGTATCGTATTAGCACCGCACTATTCTACATTTAGCATTAAAGCGTATAATGATCGTGCTATTCGTCTTTCAAAAGAAATCGGTGGTCCTGTTATTGAACCAATTGAACAATGGTATGATGAACCGAAATTTATTTCGTATTGGGCAGACCAAATAAAAGAAACGTTTACAGAAATTGATGATAAAGAGAAAGCAGTCGTAATTTTCTCAGCGCATAGTTTGCCAGAAAAGATTATTGCAGCAGGAGACCCATATGTAGAACAACTAAAACATACGGCAGATTTAATTGCAGAAGCTGCAAATATTCAAAACTATACAATCGGTTGGCAAAGTGCTGGGAATACTCCTGATCCATGGATTGGTCCAGATGTGCAAGATTTAACGAAAGATTTATATGCAGAGCATGGGTACGAATCTTTCGTATATTGCCCAGTTGGTTTTGTAGCGGAGCATTTAGAAGTTTTATATGACAACGATTATGAATGTAAAGTTGTAACTGATGAATTAAATGCCAAATATTTTAGACCAAGTATGCCGAATGCACAATCTGCATTTATCGACTGTTTGGCTGAAATTGTTTCAAAAAAAGTGAAGGAAATAGTTGACAAAGGTTTAGTTCTGAATAATAATTAGTTTATAATAATTTTAAATAAATAATAATTACTATGAAAGAAAGAGGAGGATCCCCCTAGATGAATCCAAATAATCGCTTAACAACAAACCAAGGTGCTCCAGTTGGAGATAACCAAAATTCTCGTACAGCTGGTCGTCGTGGACCAGTATTATTAGAAGACTATCATTTAGTAGAAAAACTTGCGCACTTTGATCGTGAACGTATTCCGGAGCGTGTTGTGCATGCACGTGGTGCAGGTGCTCACGGTGTATTCGTAACGAAAAATAGTATGAAGCAATATACGAAAGCGGCATTTTTACAAAATGAAGGAACTGAAACGCCTGTATTTGTTCGTTTTTCAACGGTTATTCATGGTCAAGGTTCTCCTGAAACAGCACGTGACCCACGTGGGTTCGCTGTTAAATTTTATACAGAAGAAGGAAACTACGATATCGTAGGTAATCATTTACCGGTTTTCTTCATTCGTGATGCAATTAAATTCCCTGATATGGTACATTCTTTAAAACCAGCACCTGATACGAATATTCAAACGCCAGATCGTTACTGGGATTTCATGACGTTAACTCCAGAATCTACACACATGATGACATGGGTATTTTCTGATTACGGTACACCAGCAAGTTATCGTGAAATGGAAGGTTTCGGCGTCCATTCATTTAAATGGATTAATGAAGAAGGTAAAATTGTTTATATTAAATACCACTGGAAACCACAGCAAGGTGTACGTAACTTAAATGCGAAAGAAGTGCAAGAAGTACAAGGGAAAGACTTCAATCATGCAACTCGTGACTTGTTCGACGCAATCGAAAAAGGAAATCACCCGAAATGGGATTTACACGTACAAGTTATGCAATTAGATGAAATGGACTCTTTAGACTTTGATCCATTAGATCCAACGAAAGTATGGCCAGAAGATCGCTTCCCATTAATGGAAGTAGGGACGATGACGTTAAATCGTAATCCGAAAAATTTCTTTGCAGAAGTAGAACAAGTAGCGTTCTCTCCAAGTGCAACTGTAAATGGTATTGAGCCATCGGAAGATAAATTATTACAAGGTCGTTTATTCTCTTACCCAGATACACAGCGTTATCGTCTTGGTGCAAATTACTTACAAATTCCTGTAAACTGCCCATACGCAGCTGTTCATAATCAACAACGTGATGGTGCGATGCAAGTAAATCAAAACCCATCTACAATCAACTACGAACCGAGCCGTCATGCAGAGAATCCGGTTGAAGACAAAGCTTACCGCGATTCAACTATGAAAGTAGAAGGCTATGTATCTCGTGAAAAAATCGAGAAACCAAATGACTTCAAACAAGCAGGTGAGCGTTACCGTTCATTCTCTAAAGAAGAGCAAGATAACTTAATTGCAAACTTAACAAATGATCTAAAAGACGTAAATGAACGCACAAAATTATTAGCTGTTTGTAACTTCTTCCGTGCAGATCAAGAATACGGTATGCGTTTAGCGCAGGCATTAAATGTTGATATTACGCAATATGTAGGAAATGCTCCGAAATAAATAGGAAAAGACGACTGTTATGAAACGGTCGTCTTTTTTATGTGTAAAGTTACACGCGGGTATTCTTCAGTTTCGTTATGTCGGAATTTGTTGGTAAATCGATATCTTGTGTCGAAACGTTGATATATTGAAAGAAACAATCGATATATTTGAAAAATCGTTGATATATCCAAAAAACCGTTAATATATTTCCGGTTATACTAGGTGGGATATGTTGCCCGGTGCGCAAAAAAGAGATGCAATCTATTACTAATAGATTGCATCTCTTTTTTAGTTTGCTCGCTCTGCATGTTCATAAGCTTTCTCACCATGCATCGAAATATCAAGTCCCATATGTTCCTCGTGCTCATCTACCCGAACAGGGAGGAAGAAGTTAATAACTTTAATAATGGCATAAGTCATTATTATTGTGAATGCATATGTTGCTCCAATTGCTACCAGTTGTTTAAACAGTAAAGCGGCATTTCCGTAAAATAATCCGTTTGCACCATCTCCGTTTATGGTAGTGGTTGCAAATAGTCCTGTTGCAATACCGCCCCAAGTTCCTCCGATGCCGTGGCATCCAAAGGCATCAAGTGTATCGTCATACCCGAATTTTGTTTTTAAGAAGAAAACGGCGCCAAAGCATAATATACCACCAATTGCTCCGATAAGAAGAGCGGAGAAAGGTGTAACGAACCCGCAAGCTGGTGTAATAGCGACTAGACCAGAAACAACTCCGCAAGCAGCTCCCATCGCAGTCGGTTTTGATTGGAAGAACCATTCAGAAAGCATCCAAGTTAGAGCGGAGGCAGCAGCGGCTATATTTGTATTAATAAATGCAGTTAAAGCTACGTCGTTTAAGGATAATGCGCTGCCGACGTTAAAACCGAACCAGCCAAACCATAATAAGCCTGCGCCTAACATTGTAAATGGCAAATGGTGAGGAGAAGAACCATTTATGTTTTTTCGTTTTCCAAGGAAAATAGCTAATACAAGACCAGCAACTCCGGAAGTGATGTGAACGACGTTTCCGCCAGCGAAGTCTAGTGCCCCAAGTTCCCTTAGCCACCCGCCGACGCCCCATACCCAATGAGCGACAGGATTGTAAACGATCGTTGTCCATAGAAGGATAAAAATAAGAAAGGCAGAAAATCGCATTCTTTCAGCGAATGCACCTGAAATTAAAGCTGGAGTTAAAATGGCGAACATGAGTTGAAACATCATGAATAAATTGTGAGGAATAGTAGATGAGTAGTCTGGATTTGGTGCGTAGGTAACTCCGTTTAGCCCGAACCAATCAAGTGTACCGATAATCCCGTGCCAATCTGGTCCGAATGATAAAGAATAGCCGATAACAATCCATTGAATCGAAACGATAGCCATTGCGCTATAACTATGCATCGTTGTACTGAGTACATTTTTGCTGCGAACCATACCTCCATAAAAAAGTGCCAATCCTGGTGTCATTAACATGACCATTACTGTCGTTACAAACATAAAAACCGTATCTCCCATATTCATGATTTTCCCTCCTGTAATGTTAGAAAAAATAACATCATTTTGTTATGTTTCATATCATATTCGAAATTAAACTAAAAATCAACTAAAAATTCATAAAATTATATAAATGATGTTAGGAAATCTAACATGTATTATTTTGTGAGGGTTGAAATCGACATATGCGTTTCATTCAGAAAATTGGTATAATATTCTTACAATTAAAAAACTTGGGGGATGCGTGTGGGAAAAATACGGACTAGGAAACTATTCATTTGTTTTTGCTTAGCTGTTGTTTTGTTTGTACCAATACATACTTTTGCAGACGAAAAAAGAGAGTGGCGAGACGAAGTTATCTATTCCATTATGATTGATCGCTTCAATAATGGAGAACCGAAAAATGACAAACAGTTAGAAGTTGGTAATTTAGAAGGGTATCAAGGCGGGGATATAAGAGGAATTATAAAAAGGTTGGATTACATAAAAGAAATGGGTTTTACTACCGTTATGCTTTCGCCACTTTTTGAAAGTGGAAAGTACGATGGATTAGACGTGCGAAATTTTAAAAAGGTAAATGAACATTTCGGGACAGAAAATGATGTGAAAGAACTTGTAAAAGAAGCTCAGGCAAAAGGAATGAAAGTTGTATTTCAATTTCCGCTTGGAGAAAACGAACAACAGGTAATTGACGCAATGAAATGGTGGATAAAAGAAGTTGATTTAGACGGAAGCTATGTTATACATAGTGAAAAAAAGCCGCGTTCCTTTTGGGATAACGCGCAAAAAGATATGCAAGTGATAAAGAAAGATTTTCGTATTATGACAAAGGAGGATAGCGAATACAACGAAAAAATAGTAGAATCGTTTTCCAAAGCGGATGTATCGGTGAAATCGTTATACGATGTGAGTAAAAAAGAAGGGGAATTTGTTACGTTTTTAGATGATCAAGAAACAAAAAGATATGCGCGTATTGCAAAAGAAAATATGTATTATCCGCCATCACGTTTAAAACTGGCGCTTACATATTTGTTAACATCACCTGGGATTCCGAATTTTTATTACGGAACTGAAATTGCATTAGATGGAGGAAGTGTACCCGATAATAGACGATTAATGGATTTTAAGTCAGACGAAAAATTTATGCAGCACATAACAAAACTAGGTGAACTTAGGCAGGCGAGACCGTCTTTACGACGCGGTACGTTTGAGCTTCTGTATGATAAGAGCGGGATGAGCATACTAAAACGAAAATATAAAGATGAAGTAACTTTAGTAGCAATTAATAATACGAAAGAAACACAAAAAGTCTCCTTACCTGCAAGTGCAATTGGTGAAAAACAAGAGTTAAGAGGATTGTTGCAGGATGAAATTATAAGAGAGGAAAACGGAAAATTTTATCTCGTTTTAAAGCGTGAAGAATCAAACGTGTATAAAGTTAACAGAGAAACAGGTGTGAATTGGTTATTTATCTCCTTAATCGTTGGTGTGAATGTATTATTTATTGCGTTTTTAATTGCAGTTAAAAGGAAACGTAGATGAGATGAGAAGTTACGCACTCTATGTTCATGTCTTCTTATTGGATTTGTAAGTTTGTTCGGTGGGGCCAGGTTAGGGAGAAAGTCTTCTTCCTAGCCTGTTTTTGTGTCAATACGGATAGAGAAAGACCTTTGAAACAAACAATAATTGCAACTATATTAATTTTACATTACATTAAAAGTTAGAGAATACTCTTATACTAATATAGTACTAAATAGTAGGTGGGAAAATGGAATTTTACGATTTGGGTATTACCATTAAAGAGCTTAGAATTAAAAAAAATATATCACAATCCGAATTATGTCATGGAATATGTTCGCAAAGTCAAATTAGCAAAATAGAAAAAGGTATGATTTATCCATCTAGTATATTGTTATATCAATTATCAGAAAGACTTGGTATTGACCCAAATAATATATTTGCATTAACTCAAAACAAAAAGTTAAAATATGTAGAAAATGTAAAATGTGTAATAAAAGATTGCTTAAAGCAAAAACAATATAAAGAACTTTATGAAATCGTGAAAAAAGAGAAAGATGAAAAAAATTTTCAGGCAAAAGAAGATAAACAATTTCTCCTATGGCATGAAGCAATTGCTGTATTTGAGGTGAACAGATCCATAAAAACTGCTTTAAAGCTTTTAAATAATGCATTAAAACTAACTTTAACCAATGTTGATTTTTTATCAGAAAGAGAAATAGATATTATGCAGACAATGTCTATATTTTATGCGGAAAATAAAGAATATGATAAAAGTATTACTATATTAGGAAGATGTTTAACTAATTTTAATAAGTTAGATTTTCCGAGAGATAAAGCGATTAAATTAAAAATCATTTTTAATTTAGCGAAATGTTTAGGTATGACCTATCAATATGAAGAAGCGGTAAAATACATTGATAAGGGCATCAAATTAGCTATTAATCTAAATACTCTATACTTATTAGGTGAACTTTACTATTTAAAAGGATGGAATTTATTAAGATTTAAACAACAGAATGAAGAAGATATTGCAAATAACATGAAAAAAGCATTATTTATATTTGAACTAACAGAAAAAGAAAATCTGATAAAAATGGTTAAAGAAAAATATTTTGAAAACCAAACTGAAAAAAGCCACTCATAATACATTTGGAAATCACTTGAAATATAATAAAACCTACAGGGGAAATCCCTGTAGGTTTTACACTTATAAACTTGCTTCTAAAATATTAGTGTTTAATATAAATTTTTGAATAAGAGTTTACTTAGTGTACTTTTTATTTTGAAGTCTGCATCTTTATTAACAATTTATGCTTCTTTTTAATTACATCCAAATATTGTTAAGATTGAGATGATTCAAGTCGGAGGAAGGCACTTTGAGGTGTCTTTTTTTTATGACCTTTATCATTAACTATTTAATGTTTTTTAAATGATTACATGACATATTTTTTTTGTACCAAGCTTTGTTGATACAGTTAGACTTATCCGTTAGTGTATTCGTATTATTAGAACATCCTACAGTATTTAGGGAGAATGTGGCCAATAAAAACCATAATATTAATTTCTTCAAATAACCACTTCTAACTCTTTTTTTATTAACATTTTTTTAAATACTTATTAATTTTACATTACATTAAAGGTTGGAAAATATTCTTATACTCATAAATTGTTACGTTTTGGCGAGGAGAGGAATTATGAGTTATAGCAATTTTTAAGATGACTTTGGCCTAGGATGTAATTACTAAGAAAAGTAATTCAAATCGAAGGGAAAACGTCTTAAGGTGTCTTTTCCTTATTTTCAATTTACTTAGCGATTTTTACCGCACATACCCTTTTTTCTATGGTTTGTTCTTGTAATATTGTCTCTACAAGACAAAAAGAAAACTCCTCTAATTAAGAGGAGTTTTCTTTTTAGCGGTAGTTAATGAACTGTACGTCGATTGGTAAATCAGCGCTACGAACAGCTGCGATTACGGCTTGTAAGTCATCACGGCTTTTCGCTGTAACACGTACTTGATCGTCTTGTACTTGTGTTTTTACTTTTAATTTCATTTCTTTAATGATGTTGTTAATTTTTTTAGCGTTATCTTTATCGATACCTTGTTGAAGTGTTGCACGTTGGCGAACAGTGTTGCCAGTTGCAGCTTCAACTTTTCCGTAATCTAAGTTCTTAATTGGAACGTTACGTTTTACAAGTTTAGAAATTAAAACGTCTTTTACTTGGTCTAATTTGAACTCGTCGTCAGAAGTTAAAACTAGTACTTCTTTTTCTAATTTAATATCACTTTTACTTCCTTTAAAGTCATATCGGTTTTGGATTTCTTTTAATGCGATATTAATTGCGTTTGTTACTTCAGGTAATTCTACTTTCGAAACGATGTCAAAAGAACTATCTTTTGCCATAGTTAGCACCTCCAAATAAATTTCTAATCTTGTTATGTACTGTACATACTAAAGTATAGCTGAAAACGAGTCTAGACTTAAGTGTTTTCGTACTTATATTCATGGAACCTCATTTTATTATAGTGAATTTTGGGCAGTTGGACAAATACAGGAAAAATCATGTTATAATTAACTTTTGTTTGGAATGATAAAAAAGATAATTTTATATATATAGAAGGGAATTAAAAAATATGTATTTGCAAATAGGATCGATTGAACAGGTAACTGTTTTACGCGAAACGGAAATCGGATATATGGTTGGGAATGAAGAAGAAGAAATTTTCCTACATAAAAACGAAGTAGCTGGAGAAATTGAAGAAGGCGATACGATTGATGTATTCTTATACCTTGATCACCAAAATCGTATTTCAGCAACAATGAAGGAACCGATTATTACAACTTATGATTGGAACTGGGTAAAGGTTGTAGAAGTCATTCCTAGTTTAGGTGTGTTTGTTGATATTGGTGTGTCAAAAGATATACTAATTCCAGCTGATGAGTTCCCGATTTATATGCCAGTATGGCCAGAAGTAGGCGACGAATTATATTGTACGTTAAAATTAACGAATCGTGATCGTTTAATTGCTCTTCCGGCAAGAGACAGTGATATGCAAGAAATTATCGTAGATGCAACGCCATCTATGCGTAATAAAAACGTAAATGGACGTGTATATCGTTCGCTTCAAGTTGGTTCATTCATACTAACTGATGAGCATTTCCGTGCTTTCTTACACCATACAGAAAGAAAAGAACAAGTTCGCATCGGTGAGCGTGTAACGGGCCGTATTATTGACGTGAAAGATGATGGTACAATTAACATTTCACTTCTTCCTCGTAAAGAAGAAGGAATGGAAGACGATGCGGCAGTAATTTATGCATATATGGAAGAACGAGGCGGAGCAATGCCGTTTTGGGATAAGAGCCATCCGGAAGATATTAAAGAACGCTTTAACATGAGTAAAGCTGCATTTAAGCGCGCACTTGGTAAATTGATGAAAGAAGAAAAAGTTTACCAAGAAGAAGGTTGGACTTACTTTAAGAAATAAGATAGAAGATTAAAAAGCACAACCTTATTTAAAAAGATAAGGTTGTGCTTTTTTAATTTCCTTGCGGTGAAACAAGAGTAAACGTATCTTTCAAATCACTATCATTTATTTTAATATTTGCCTTTTTTAATTCCTCTTGTAACAATTTTTTGCTGAATACAGGATCAGCAGTACGTTCTTCCTCTAAGTTTTTGCGAATAGAGTCTTTCACTTCATCATAAGGCTTTAAAGCTTTTTTATCAGTTAATTTAATAACGTGATAACCGTTTGATGATTTTACGGGATTGCTAATTTGTCCAACATTTAGTTTGTAGGCAGCGGTTTCGAATTCAGGAGCCATTGTACCTGAATTGAAGTATCCAAGGTCTCCACCTTTATCTTTTGATAGCAGATCTTGTGATTCTTGTTTTGCTAATTCTTCAAATGAAGCACCAGCATCTAGTTTACTCTTTATTTCTTTCGCTTCATTTTCGTCACTTACTAAAATGTGACTCGCTTTAATTTCTGGCTTATAGTGGTCTTTTACGTCTTTTTCTGTAATGCTTTTCTTAATCGCTTCATTCATAGCAAGTTTGAACTTAATTTGATTTTTGAAATCCTCTTCATCTTTTAAACCATAATTTTCTAATACTTTTTTGAATTGATCTCCATATTGTTTTTTTACTTTTTCTACTTCTTTATTTACCTCTTCATCAGGTACTTTATATTTTTTTGTGATGACGTCTTGTGCCATCATTTCGTATAGCATGTCTTTTCCGTAACGATCTTTCAATTGTTTTTCGAAGTCGTCCTTCGTAACAGTCGAGTCTGTTGCTGTGGCGACTGTAGCTGATCCGTTTTTTTGTCCGCAAGCAGATAGCATCAATATACTTATTAGTGCAGTAATAATGAAAATATGTTTCCCTCTCATGCCAACACCTCATCCGAATATGTTATCGCTATTGTAGAATATAGAAGTGAACATGAAGTGAATTTTTAATGTTTTTTTCCTTTAAAATGTAAAAAAGTACATCAACATAATTGTTGATGTACGATGGAATCAAAGGTGATCGGTCTTTTTAGAGTATGCACGTTTACCTTGCTGAATATTTTTTTGCTCTTGCTCATTTTTTTGTGTGCGTTTTGCATTATTATCGCGTGCTTTTTTGTCGTTATCACTCGTATGTGGCATATGTATCAACTCCATTTCTAAACGTTGTACGTTTATCATTTCCTTTTTCGTAAAGACTATGTATAGAGGTGCATTTATGAAGGGTAAAGGTGGATTCGAAATGGATTTGAAGTTGAATTATACTGAACTTATAAAGAAGTTAATCGTTGTAATCATCGCAGGTTTATTAAACGCGATTGGGATGAATTTATTTTTAACGCCAGCGAAAGTGTATGCGAGCGGCTTTGCTGGATTGTCTCAATTATTATCACAAATATTAGGTGATTTTTTATCGATTCACATATCTACGGGAGTATTGTTTAGCTTATTTAATATTCCTGTCGTTATTTTAGCGTGGAAAAAGGTTGGAAAGGCCTTCACCTTTTTTAGTTTTCTTTGTGTTATATTTATGACTTTGTTTCTAGAAATCATCCCTGTTAGAGCGGTTTCGAATGATATCATATTAAATGCGATTTTTGGCGGGATTATTTCGGCAATTGGAGTAGGGATTGCTTTAAAGTGGGGTGCTTCTACAGGTGGATTAGATATTATCGCCATGATTTTATCAAAAATAAAAGATAAGCCTGTCGGTACATACTTTTTCTTTTTTAATGCAATTATCATTATCGCTGCTGGCTATGTATATGGATGGGAAAAAGCGTTATATACGTTAGTGACTTTATATGTATCGACGAGAATTATTGATGCAATTCATACTCGTCATGTAAAGATTACAGCATTAATTGTTACGAAGAATGGGGCGGACGTAAGAAAGGCGATTCACTCGCGATTAGTAAGAGGAATTACAACGATACCAGCAACAGGTGCTTATACGAATGAAAATAAAGAAATGTTAATGATGGTTATTACCCGTTACGAGTTATACGAATTGGAGAGGATTATTAAACAAGTGGACCCAGGTGCATTTACAAATATACTGCAAACAGTTGGGGTGTTCGGATTGTTTCGGAAAGATTAAAGAGGACCGAAGTTGGTCCTCTTTTTTAATGTACATTCGTAATGTTTTGCAATTGCTCTTGCATTTCACGGAGCTGAACTTTTTCAGCAGTTGAAGAGTTTGCGTAAGCAGATTGCAAAGCATTTTTTGCTCTATATACGAGATCTTGTTGCTCAGTACCGCTTGAACAAGATACGGCATTTTCAACAGCATTTCTAGCTTGTTGGAATAGTAAGTTCCCCATTTAAACCCCTCCAAAAGAAGAGTTACTTCTTGCCTTTTCTGCCTCAGCTAATGTACCTCTGTACGGGAATCTTGCATCATGCTTCATAACAGCATCGGCTCCTTGTTGGATAAAACGCTTTGATTTGTTCTTTTTACCCATTCGAAAAACCCCCTTTATTTAGCTGAAAACAATCGACGCGATGTCTCTTGCGTCTACTTATAGTATGGACATTTGGCAGGAAACTATAAGTAGGGAATTTTTAGATTACAACCCAAGAACCTCTTCTAAATATAAAGCAATTCCATCTTCTTCGTTCGTTAACGTCGTATGGTTTGCGAGTGATTTTAATTCAGGGATGGCATTCCCCATTGCGATGCCGTGACCAGCAAATTCAATCATTTCAAAATCATTATCTTCGTCACCGAAAGCGATAATTCGCTCTTGTGGAATGTTGTAATGACTAGAAATTTTTTGTAATCCAATCGCTTTATTTAATCCGCTTTTCACAATCTCAATAATCGGCCAAGGTGCGCCCCATTTTCTATGATCGATTACTTCCGCGTGCATATCCGTTAAATGTTGACGAATTGCAGTGGAATGCTCGTCATGTGCATCAATTAATAAGCAAGTTGGATGATCGTTTAAAATATTTAATAAGTCTCCCGTAAAAATCTTAGGAGAGCCGAATTCGAAAATATGTTTTTTATCTTCATCAATTTCTCGAACATACACATCGTCCATTACTTCCGCGTATATATTTTTTACGCCGAAATCAAAGCAAGCTCGTACAATTTCTTGCGCTGTTGCTAGCTCAAGAGGAGAGTGATGTGTTCCCCAGCTTGTATCAAGAGGATGATGTACGTAAGCACCGTTAAAGTTTACGATAGGTGTGTTAAGAGCAAGTTCTTTATAGTAATCATAACTAGCACGGAATGGACGTCCTGTTGAAATAACAACAATATGTCCCTGTTCCTTTGCTTTTGCAATTGTATGTTTCGTTCGAGTGGAAATTATTTTGTTGTCTGTTAATAAAGTACCGTCTAAGTCTAATGCGATTAAATGTTGTTTGTTCATAATTTCACCTCTTATAATAATTTTTTTGTATCTATCTGTATTTCCGTTTTTAATATGCAGAAATAAGAGGTTAGACTCGGTGAAATCACCATAGATGGAAATTTCACTATATATCCATCTTACGTCTCAAAGTGCTGCGGTGTCTACTATTTATCGTTGGAAATTAAGAAAAGTCAACATCTTTTTAGAAAGTTCAAACAATGTTTCTTTCATTATGTACAAATTGTGAAAAGGGTTACATTGCCCGTGTGATGAGACTTATAATGAACATGTAATCTTCTCGTATATGTTTGACTCTCCTTTGAAACTAGCCTAGAGTAGGTTGGTTTCTTTTTTTTCTACAAGTAGGAAAGAAATCCCTGCTTACGCTTGTGTCATTCATATATATGTACAAGAACGAGATGTAGTACTGTTTCCTAAACATGACAGAAAACCTTTCTTTTAAAATGGATATACTAATGAGGCAAAGACGTCATGGAAGGAGAATGAAAATGGGACAAAATCGCAGGTTTCGTTCTGGACAAAAAGCGCCGAATGATGGTATTTATGTAGAAATTGGTGAAACGGGAAGTATGGTGAAAAATCCGCAAATGGTACAATTAACTGCCGGTGAAAAGTTTCCAGATAATACGAATCATAACCGTCAGTGGACATATAAAAGAAAACCGTAACAGAAGCCGCAATCGTTATTGCGGCTTTTTTGTCGTTACACATTATAATTTCATTTACCGTATTTTTAAAACAATATAATGAATGCTTCCTTTTTCTTTTTCCAATAATAAGTTTGAAAATACATAGGCAAAATTATTGTATAAAAAAGTCAGTTGGCGTATAATCAAATCAAAGGTCAAAGAAAGTCAAACTTTTGGAGGGCTGTAAAGATGGACTTAAATCAAATGACAACAAAAACACAAGAGGCGATTATGAGTGCCCAATCTTTAGCGGTATCTCATCATCACCAAGAGGTGGATACTGTTCATCTATTACTTGCATTATTAGAAGAGCAAGATGGATTAGCAGTACGTATATTTCAAAAAATGAATGTTGATATAGAAGCGTTAAAGCAAGGCGCTGAAAGCTTAATTAAAAAGAAACCTTCTGTAACGGGAAGCGGTGCAGAAGTTGGAAAATTGTATGTAACGAGCGCTCTGCAACAACTGCTTGTAAGAGCAGGGGAAGAAGCAGAAAAACTGCAGGATGATTACATTTCAGTCGAACATGTATTGCTTGCTTTTTCCGAAGAAAAAGGCGATATAGATCAATTATTTGCAAGATTGCATATTACGAAAGATAACTTATTACAGTCTTTAATGACAGTTCGGGGGAATCAAAGAGTGACTAGTCAAAATCCAGAAGCAACTTATGAAGCGTTAGAAAGATATGGCCGTGATTTAGTGGCAGAAGTGAGAGCCGGGAAAATTGATCCTGTTATCGGCCGAGATAGTGAAATTCGACGCGTTATCCGCATTCTTTCACGTAAAACGAAAAACAATCCTGTTTTAATTGGTGAGCCAGGTGTTGGTAAAACAGCAATCGTTGAAGGATTAGCACAGCGTATTGTGAAAAAGGATGTACCTGAAGGATTGAAAGATAGAACGATTTTTGCGTTAGATATGAGTGCGCTCGTAGCAGGTGCGAAATTCCGTGGTGAGTTCGAAGAGCGTCTGCAAGCTGTATTAAATGAAATTAAAAAGAGTGAAGGACGCATTTTATTATTCATTGATGAACTTCATACAATCGTTGGAGCTGGTAAAACAGAAGGTGCGATGGATGCAGGAAATATGTTAAAACCGATGCTTGCTCGTGGTGAACTGCATTGTATCGGGGCGACAACATTAGATGAATATCGTAAATATATTGAAAAAGATCCAGCACTAGAAAGACGTTTCCAACAAGTATTAGCAGCAGAACCAACTGTTGAAGATACGATTTCCATATTACGTGGATTAAAAGAACGCTTTGAAATTTATCACGGTGTAAATATTCATGACCGTGCGATTGTAGCAGCGTCAGTTTTATCAGATCGATATATTTCAGATCGCTTCTTACCGGATAAAGCGATTGACCTTGTTGATGAAGCGTGCGCAACAATTCGTACAGAAATCGATTCTATGCCGACAGAATTAGATGAAGTAACGCGTCGTATTATGCAGCTGGAAATTGAAGAAGCGGCTCTTGGAAAAGAAACGGATCGTGGTAGCCAAGAGCGTCTAAAAACATTGCAACGTGAATTATCGGATTTAAAAGAAGTTGCAAGTGGTATGAGAGCGAAATGGGAGAAAGAAAAAGAAGACATTCACAAAGTTCGTGACTTACGTGAACATTTAGAACGTCTGCGCCGTGAATTAGAAGAAGCAGAAGGTAATTACGATTTAAATAAAGCAGCCGAACTTCGTCATGGGAAAATTCCTGCAATCGAAAAAGAATTAAAAGAAGCGGAAGAAATGGGCGCGCATAATAAAGAAGAAAATCGTTTATTACGTGAGGAAGTAAGTGAAGAAGAAATTGCAGATATTGTTTCACGCTGGACTGGTATTCCTGTTGCTAAACTTGTTGAAGGCGAACGTGAGAAATTACTACGCTTAGAGCAAATCTTATCAGAGCGTGTCATCGGACAAGAGGAAGCAGTAAGCCTAGTATCAGACGCGGTTCTTCGTGCACGCGCTGGTATTAAAGACCCGAATCGTCCAATTGGTTCCTTCATTTTCTTAGGCCCTACGGGTGTTGGTAAAACAGAACTTGCAAAAACGTTAGCGCAGTCTTTATTCGATAGTGAAGAGCAAATGATTCGTATTGACATGTCTGAGTATATGGAGAAACACGCTGTGTCACGCTTAATTGGTGCGCCTCCTGGATATGTAGGATATGAAGAGGGCGGTCAATTAACAGAAGCGGTAAGACGTAAACCATATTCAGTTATTTTGTTAGACGAAATCGAAAAAGCACATCCAGAAGTATTCAACATTTTATTACAAATGTTAGATGATGGACGCATTACAGATTCACAAGGAAGAACAGTAGACTTTAAAAACACAGTTATTATTATGACTTCAAATATTGGATCTGCTCATTTACTAGAGGGATTAGAAGAAGATGGTTCGATTAAAGAGGAATCAAGAGACCTTGTAATGGGGCAATTAAGAGGACATTTCCGCCCTGAATTTTTAAACCGTGTTGATGAAATTATTTTATTCAAACCTCTTACAACGAATGAAATTAAAGGCATTGTTGATAAAATTGTAAAAGAACTACAAGGCCGTCTAGCTGACCGTCACATTACAGTAGAATTAACAGATGCAGCAAAAGAATTTGTTGTAGAAGCTGGTTTCGATCCAATGTACGGAGCTCGTCCGTTAAAACGATACGTACAACGTCAAGTGGAAACGAAATTAGCAAGAGAATTAATTGCAGGAACAATTACAGACAATAGTCACGTAGTTGTTGATGTAGAAAATAACGAATTAGTCGTTCATGTGAAATAAAAATAAAAAAAGAGTTCGGATAAAATCCGGACTCTTTTTTAGTGTTGTTCTACTGGCTCGTTTGGAATTGCAGCTGAAATTGCGAGTACTAATACAGCAAGAACAACTGAGAAAATAGACGCTTGGTTAAAGTCGTATGTACCGCCAGTCATAGAGCCAATTACGTAGCTCATCATATGTACAAGTAAGAACGACCAAATTAATGCCCAAATGAAACGCATATTTTACACCTCTATTCGTTCAATCTGTCCTTATTGTAACACAATTGAAAAAAGAATATAGAAAAATATTTGTAGATTTTTCAACGCAAATTTGCATTCCGTTCATACATTATAAAAGAGTGGTTTTATATGTTTAGAAAATAAGGCGGGGGAAAAATGAGTATTACGGAACGTTTTTTTTACTTAGAAAAAGAACCATGTGTCATTTATTTACCGGAGAAGCCAAATGGATTTTCTGTTATGCTCCTCGGTGATTATAACTACTTTATTGAGAATGGTACAAGTTTATGGACACAACATGCGGGTAAATCTTATTTCTTACATGGTCTTATTGAGCAAGGCTACACGGTCTTTTCCTCTAATTTATACGGAAGACATTGGGGGAACGATCAATCTGTTCGTCTGGCAAAACGTTTATATGATGTTGTTTTGAGAAAAGAGACGTTAAATGCGAAGATGCACATTATGGCAGATGGTATGGGAGCGCTTGTGGCACTTGAAATGATGAACAAATATCCTGAATGTATTCGTTCTGTTGTTATGTTAAATCCGTGTTTAGATTTACCAGAATATGTGGGTTTTGAGAAAGAGCATAAGTTTTTTTACAAGAGACTCGTGAAGGAATTAAGTTTGGCGTATGATTCCAAAGAAGAAGAATTAGATTTAAAAATAAATAAGAAATCATTTACGCTTCTTCCATCTTGTGTACCTGTTAAAATTTTCGTATCAACACAAGAAAAAAGAGGAAGAAAACAGCAGTTGCGGAGATATGAGAAAATGAGGCAATTAAATCAATGTGATACTTCTGTCTTATTCCATCTGCAAGATGTGAAATATAAAATGGTTAGGCAAACGACCGATTTCTTTAAAAAATATGAAGAAGAATTGTGAAGCTCCCATATACATAAATGAGGAGCTATTTGTTTCAAAGGGAAAGGGTTGGTGGTATGGAACGCGTGCTGATAATAGGTGCACTTACGTTTGTAGGTTATCACCTTGTGAATAAAATGATCGTAGAAGAAGTAGAAGTGTATGGTCTTGATTTTGATGAATTCGATAGTATGACCAAAATTAATGAAGAGAAGTTATTGTTAATTGGGCGAAATGCGTTATTTACGTATTATTCGATAAGAGATGAAGATGGATGGAGATCGGTAGAGGAAGAGAGATTCGATACTGTCTACTTTTGCTTATATGAGCCAAATCAGCAATGTGGATTTCGGAATGAAAGAGTCATATTACAATATTTAAAGCGAATTATAAGAATGTGTGAAGAACAAAAAGTGAAGTTAAATTTAATTTCTTCTATTGAAGTAAGTAGTACAGGTGAATCCGAAAATAAGCGACTATTTTTGAAAGTAGAAGAAGGGTTGAAAAAAGGGAATTTAAAATATAGTGTATTTCGAGTTCCTACATTATATGGACCGTGGCAACCATCCTTTATGATGTATCATCAGCTCATTTTATCAGAATTAGACGAGAAAGAGTGCCGTTGTACGAGTGAGGAAAAAGGAAGTGATTTACTTTATATTGAAGATGTATGTGAATACTTATGGGAAAATGGAACGAACGGGGCGCATCTTGGTATATACAATTTACTTAGTGGTAAACAGTCATTATGGGAAAAAGGTATGAATCTTTTACGCGCGGATGATAAAGTAAATAAAAATAATAATGAAATAAGAGATGAGGCTATTGAAGTCATTTCGATAAAAAGAAATACTCCGTTAGAATACGGTTTAAATAAGCAACTGGCACACATGAAAAAATATAAAGAGTTATACGAAGAGTAGCACGCGTGTTACACTATTGTATGTGAAAGTTTTAATGGAGAGGAAGAGTATAATATGAACGAAAAAAGCATGCAGTTTTTACAAATCGCAATGAAGCATTTACCGGAAGCGAAGGCAATTTTAGATGATAACGGAATTGCACTTGATATGGAGAAGGCACAGCCGGTGTTAGAGTTGTTAATGAAAGTTATGAACGAAGCTTATGAGCTTGGGAAAGCAGATAAAGAATAAAATCCTTCTTTTTTGATGGAGGGGAGGCTCGAATCGTGAGTAGAAGCGGTTCGGGCCTTTTTATTTGGAATGAAACACGAAAAGGTATGATTCTGTTTCTTTTAATGAAAAATAAAGTGGATAATGCGTTAGCTTTCTGTTTTATGCGAAATATATTCTAGACAAAAATACATTTATGTTTTAAAATTAGTACCAAGTCATAATAATTGATATAAAACGGAGGGCTGCGATGTGAACGTGGGCATTTTAGGGATCGGAAGATATGTGCCAGAAAAAGTAGTCACAAATCACGATTTAGAGAAAATAATGGATACATCCGATGAATGGATTCGTACGAGAACGGGAATTGCAGAAAGACGCATTGCCGATGATACAATAGATACTTCATATATGGCCGTAGAGGCTGCAAAAAAAGCACTTGAAGATGCAGGGGTTAGCGGAGAAGATATCGATCTTATTTTAGTGGCGACAGTAACACCAGATCGTGCGTTTCCAGCAGTAGCTTGTGTCATTCAAGAAGCGATTGGAGCGAAACATGCAGCTGCAATGGATGTAGGTGCAGCATGCGCTGGCTTTATGTACGGAATGATTACAGCGCAGCAATTTATTCAAACGGGGACTTATAAAAACGTATTAGTAGTTGGTAGTGATAAGCTATCTAAAATTGTAGACTGGAATGATCGAAATACAGCGGTATTATTTGGAGACGGAGCCGGTGCTATCGTAATGGGAGCAGTTTCAGAAGGAAGAGGCGTTCTATCTTTCGAATTAGGAGCAGACGGAAGCGGCGGTAAGCATCTATATCAAGACGAGTATGTTATGATGAATGGCAGAGAAGTCTTTAAATTTGCCGTTCGTCAACTTGGTGAATCTTGTCTTCGCGTGCTGGATAAGGCTGGTCTTACAAAAGAGGATGTAGATTTCTTAGTACCGCATCAAGCGAATATTCGTATTATGGAATCTGCAAGAGAGAGATTAAATTTACCACAAGAAAAAATGAGTATGACAATTGAAAAGTTTGGTAATACATCAGCTTCTTCAATTCCGATTGCAATGGTAGAGGAATTGCAAAATGGACGTATTCAAGATGGTGATTTAATTATACTTGTTGGTTTTGGCGGCGGATTAACATGGGGAGCAGTCGCTCTTCGTTGGGGTAAATAAGGACTGAGAGAAAAAAAGGAGTGTATTTTGTATGGAAAAAAAGAGGGTCGTAATTACAGGACTAGGAGCTGTTACACCGGTCGGAACAGATGTTGAAACAGCATGGGAAAACATTAAAAAGGGTGTATCTGGAATCGGGCGACTTACAAGAATTGATCCAGAACTATTTCCAGCAAAAGTAGCAGCGGAAATTAACGACTTTGAAGTCGAGAAATATATTGATAAAAAAGAAGCGCGCCGTATGGACCGCTTTACACAATATGCAGTAGCAGCAGCGAAAATGGCAGTTGCAGATGCAAAGCTTGAAATTACAGAAGAAAATGGACCTCGAATTGGTGTATGGATTGGATCTGGTATTGGTGGTATGGAAACATACGAAGAACAATTTAAGATTTTTACTGAGAAAGGCCCGCGCCGCGTGAGTCCATTCTTCGTACCGATGATGATTCCAGATATGGCAGCAGGCCAAGTATCAATTGCAACAGGAGCAAAAGGAATTAACACTTGTTCTGTAACGGCTTGTGCATCTGGTGCAAACTCAATTGGTGATGCATTTAAAGCAATTCAGCGTGGTGATGCTGATGCAATGATTACAGGTGGAGCAGAAGCGCCGCTAACAAGTATGGCATTCGCAGGATTTAGCTCAGCGAAAGCATTAACATTTAATGAAGACCCAGCAACGGCTTGCCGTCCGTTTGATAAAAACCGTAGCGGTTTCGTAATGGGTGAAGGTTCAGGTATTTTAATTCTTGAAGAATTAGAGCACGCATTAGCTCGTGGTGCTCACATTTACGCGGAAATCGCTGGTTACGGTGCAACTGGTGATGCATTCCATATTACAATGCCTGCTCCTGGTGGTGAAGGCGGAGTGCGTGCAATGCGTCAAGCTTTAGCTGATGCAGGCCTACAGCCAGAAGATATTGATTACATTAATGCGCATGGTACAAGTACGGATGCGAATGAAAAATATGAAACGATGGCAATTAAAGAAACTTTCGGTGAGCATGCGTATAAAGTAGCAATTAGCTCAACGAAATCAATGACAGGTCACTTATTAGGAGCAGCTGGTGCTGTTGAAGCGATTTTCTCTATTAAATCAATTACAGACGGAGTAATTCCTCCAACAATTAACTATGAGACACCAGATCCAGAATGTGACTTAGATTACGTACCGAATCAAGCGAGACACCAAGAAGTAAATGCAGTATTAAGTAACTCATTAGGATTCGGTGGTCATAACGCAGTGTTAGTATTTAAATCGTATAAATAATAGATAAAATAAGGAGTTTTTCCGCATTATATTGCGAAAAAACTCCTTATTTATTTTTACGTCTTTTTCTCCTGTAGCATATACATAAGAAAAAGGAGGGATAAAGATGGGGATTGTTGAAACAGCTGAATGGCTACATTTATATTATGGACGGCCAGAGAAACTTTGTGAGAAATTTACGAAGTATATTCCGTTGCCAAAAGAAAGGTTGTATCGCTTTTTAATTTCAAAAGGGATGTATCGCCCGATCATGCGCGGGGAAAAGGAAATTAAAGAATTAGAGGAAAAGGAAATTTGGAAAGAGTTGAGCCTGGAGTATGATAAATTGAAAAATTGGTTGAAAGGTCCGGATGTCCCTGTCTTTATTTTATTATCAGATTCCTATAATCGAACTGTGCAAGAAGAGTATAACGGTAGGGCTGGATTATCTATGCGTCATGTTATTTTCTTATTCGTATGTGGACGGAATTCGGTAGAAGAATTAAAAGTGTTATTGGCGCATGAATACCATCACATATGCAGGTTACATCAAATTGAGACGAAAGAAACAGAATATACATTACTTGATACAATGATTATGGAAGGGCTAGCTGAGCAAGCAGTGACGGAAAGATATTCAGAAAAAAACAATGCACCGTGGACGGCGTATCTTTCAAAAGAAGAGGCTATTTATTATTGGAAAAATGTTGTACATGAAAGAATAAGTATAAAACGAGGAACAAGGGAACATGACATCTTATTAAATGGCTTTCACTCTTATCCGAAGATGCTTGGCTATGCGCTTGGATTTCATATTGTCAAAGATTGTGTAACTTTGGAAGGAGAAGATACACTTTCTTTATTATCTATAGATGCAAAAGAAATATTGAATAAAGCAAATACATTTCATATATAAAAAAACAGGGGCTCTATTTCCTGTTTTTTTTAGTATTAATAGAAGAAAAAATAATAATTAGAATATATTTCCTCAAGTGGAATAAAGTTAAGCAAAAATGAACATAATGATTGGTACAAACAGTAGTGAAGTGAGGGGTAGTGAATGTTATATCTACATGATGTATGGGTAAATTGGTTTGAAGGTGAAGAGAATGGGTATAACGTTTGTCATTTTTACGAATGGCGGAAAGATGATACGATTGAGCTATTAGATCAAGTGCCATTATTAAAAGTAGATGCCACATTATATCATTACATCGAGAACGAATTGTTAGAGCTTCCGCAAAAAATGCTGGAAGACGTACATCATAAGGCTTATATTCGTAAAAATCATGAACGTTTGCAGCAAGAGTATTGCTTTGTTGTTACAGATGGAAAAGGAATTATTGCGATTGACACAATTGGTTACAATGTACCAATTCGCAAAAGCAGACTTATACCACGCCAAGAGCAGATGGTATATGAGATGGTAGAAAACGTACAAGCAGAAAAGTATGAGTTCCAAGTAGAAGAAACAGAAAAAGAACACCACATTTTATCACCATCGCCTTTCATTATGAATGGCTTGACTCGTAAAGAAAGACAGCTGAAACAATTATTATTTATGGCGTTAGATCAATTACATACAACGAAAAATACAGCGGAGATTCGCTATTGGTACACAGAGTGGGATCCATCAGCATATGGAACGGTTCAACATATGGAGTTCGAGGATATTTGGGCTAGACTGTATGATGAAGCGAAAGCTGGCTGGTCTGAGAAACATGAACAATTATGCGAGCGTCTCGTAAAAGGACAGCCATTTTTTGAAAAGTTATGGGAAATGGAAAATGAGCAAAAGGTAAATTAAAAAACCGCCAATTGGCGGTTTTTTAATTTTGTAGTAATCTAGCTCCGGCAGCAAGCCCTCTGCTTTATATGAAATCCAGCTCCGGCTCCTAGCCCTTCGCTTTATATGTTACCTACGTTTTCTACTTAACCCCATTGCATTTTCTACTTTGCGTAGTTGTTTGAATGCAACGCGGTTTGCTTTTTCTGCACCTTTGTCTAGAATTTCGTCTAGTTCTGGTGAGTTGATTAGTTCGTTATATTTGTCTTGGATTGGACGAATTGCTTCTACGACTACTTGCGCTAGGTCGCCTTTGAAGTCGCCGTATCCTTTTCCTTCGTACATTGCTTCAATTTCTTCAACTGTTTTTCCAGAGAATGAAGAGTAGATTGTTAATAAGTTAGAGATACCAGGTTTGTTTTCTTTATCAAATTTCACAATACCTTCAGAGTCAGTAACAGCACTCTTAATTTTCTTTTCAATTGTTTTTGGCTCATCAAGCATACTAATCATTGATTTTGGATTCGGATCAGATTTGCTCATTTTTTTCGTAGGTTCTGTTAATGACATAACGCGAGCTCCTACTTTTGGAATACGAATTTCAGGCATTGTAAAGATTTCACGGTAACGTTTGTTGAAACGCTCTGCTAGGTCACGTGTTAATTCGATATGTTGCTTTTGATCATCACCAACCGGCACGATTTCAGTATTGTAAAGTAAAATATCAGCAGCCATTAATGGTGGATACGTAAGTAATCCAGCTGGAACTGAATCTCTACCAGAAGCTTTATCTTTATATTGCGTCATACGCTCTAATTCTCCAACGTAAGCAACAGATTGCATGATCCAACCTAGTTGAGCGTGTGCTGGTACTTCTGATTGTACAAATAAAGTAGCTTTTTCAGGGTCAATGCCACATGCCACATAAAGTGCAGCAAGACTGCGGATGTTTTTACGAAGTTGTACGGGATCTTGAGGTACTGTAATCGCATGTTGGTTTACAATACAGAAATAACAGTCGTGTTCATTTTGAAGCTCTGTAAACTGCTTCATTGCTCCTAAATAGTTTCCAAGTGTAATCGTTCCACTTGGCTGAATACCAGAAAAGATAACTGACATAAGTAATTCCTCCTAAAATTGAATGCGTGATGGGGGAAGAGAAGGCAAACAAAAAAGCCCATTCATCCCAAAAACTATAGGGACGAATGGACCGCGGTACCACCCTAATTATTTCACTACTGTGAAATCTCTCTAATCCATAATAACGTTTGGATATAACGCCAAAGCCTACTACTTTCGGTTCGGTTTGGTGCTCAAAAGCCCATTCCATACTGTACAATTACTTGTTCACACCGACCACAAGCTCTCTGAAATTGCCTCAATATGTACTCTTCTTTATCATCGCATACATATAAATTTATTTATTGTTACTTGAGCTCTTTTAATATGAAAGAACTAAAGTTTTATAACAAAATGTTTTGCTGATTATTATATCATATGGGATAGTGTTTGCAAACTACATCAAAATAGTAAAGCTAATAAGGGTCGAGAACAACCCAAGAACGATACCTGTAATACAAATTGGATATGTCCATTTGAATGAATATGTTTTATAAATACGTTCTTTCTTATCTGTAGGTTCCTCGACTTCTTCAATTAAAGAGTCAATCTTTTTATTCGTACCAAATACTCTTTGGAATGCGTAAATGGTTACATTGAAAAAACCATTTTGAAATATGTATAAAAAACCGCCGATAAGAATAAAAAACAGTGCAATATAAAACAAGATGTTGACAAAATTCAACAAAAATTGCGATGAAATGAGGAATGCGCCAATACTAGAAGCGATTATCGCTATGAAAATTAGTATACAAGTATGAAAAAAAACTTTATTCAAAATGTTCCCCCCCGTCAAAATATTACTAGAATTATTATACTATAAAAGCTATAATATGTACTAGAATTAATTTTTTGAAAATTATACGCAATTAAAGGTCTGATTTCAAGATGATGGTATCAATGTTAACGTATCCCTTTACAAAAAAATAAAAATATAAACATTTTATTAAAAATTTTAACAAAAAAACAAAAAACTATATTCACAATTGTTATATTATATGTATAATGAAAATTGTAGAAACTTGGAGATTATTCTTTCAATTCTACTTTTTAACAAGTGAGGGTACAGGAAGTGCAAGTAGGGGAGGCAACACAACATGAAGAAAAAGATACCGTTATTAGTTGCATCGACGTTGACAGTCAGTATGCTAGGGGCTTGTAGTTACCAAAAAGAGGACAATAAAGCAGGCGCAAAAGAAAAATCCTCAAACAAACAAGTGTTAAATTTAACCGAAACAGCTGAAATTCCAACTATGGATACGACGTTATCAACAGATGCAACATCTTCTAACATCATGAATAATACAATGGAGGGATTATATCGTCTGGGGAAAGATGATAAACTTGTTCCAGGTGTCGCAAAATCTTATGAGAAATCAGAGGATGGCAAAAAGTATGTATTTAAATTACGTGAAGATGCGAAATGGTCTAATGGTGAACCTGTAACAGCGAAAGACTTCGTTTATTCTTGGAGAAGAGCTGTAGATTCAAATACGGGTGCCAAGTTTGCTTACATACTATTTGATGTTAAAAATGCGGAGAAAGTTAACAAAAAAGAATTACCAATTGAAGAACTTGGTGTAAAGGCAATTGATGATCATACACTTGAAGTGGAATTAGATAACCCTGTTCCTTATTTTGTAAGTTTAACAGTCTATCCAACATTGTATCCTTTGAATGAGAAGTTTGTAACAGAACAAGGAGCAAAATTTGGATTAGAATCCAATACGACACTTTATAATGGTCCATTCGTATTAAATGAATGGAAGCATGAACAAAGCTTCCAACTTAAGAAAAATCCAACGTATTGGGAAAATAAAGAAGTAAAACTTGAAGAAATAAACTTCAATATTGTTAAGGATCGTTCAACTGCTATAAATTTATATGAAACGAAAGCAATTGATCGTGTAGTGTTAACATCAGAGTTTGTAGATAAATACAAATCAGATGCTGATTTCAAAACGATTAAGAGGCCATCTACACAATTTATTCGCTTAAATGAAAAGAATAAATTTTTAGCAAATAAAAATATCCGAAAAGCAATTGCAATGTCCTTTGAACGTGAAAATATCGGAAAAGTTATCTTAAACGATGGTTCAGAGGGGATATATGGTTTTGTTCCGAAAGGCTTAGCAAAAGGTCCGAATGGAAAAGACTTCCGTGAAGAGAACGGAAAGCTTATAAAAGAGGATATTAAAGAAGCTCAAAAATATTGGGAAGCTGGTAAAAAAGAACTTGGTGTAGAGAAAGTAGAGTTAGAGCTATTAAACTTTGATACTGATGATGCTAAAAAAATCGGAGAGTATTTAAAAGGCCAATTTGAAAAGAACTTACCAGGTCTAACAGTTCCGACAAAAATGCAGCCATTTGCACAAAAATTAAAACTTGAAGCAAGTGGAGATTATGCGATGTCGTATGCAGGATGGAGTCCAGATTATATGGATCCAATGTCATTCCTTGAAATGTATACAACAGGTAATGCGCAAAACAAAGTAAATTACGCAAATTCAGCGTATGATGATTTAATTAAAAAAGCAAAAACAGAAGTTGATGTACAAGCTCGCTGGGATGCACTATTAAAAGCGGAAAAACAACTGCTTGAAGATGCTGCGATTGCTCCAGTATATCAACCTGGAAAAGCATATTTACAACGTGGCTCAATTACTGGCCTATTAGAACATAAATATGGCGGAGAATTTAGCTATAAGTGGGTTGAACTCAAAAATTAAAAATGGTTTCCATCATGAATAAGGGTATATGCCTATGATGGGCATATGCTCTTATTTTAAAAAAATAAAAGTAAGAATATTTTAAACTATCTTATTGCTTTTGAGAAAAACGGGGAGGTGCTTGACTATGGGACGTTATGTATTAAAACGTTTCGTGTACATGGCTTTGACATTATTTTTAATTACTACGCTGACTTTCTTTTTGATGAAATTACTTCCGGGTTCTCCGCTTAAAAATCAGGAGAAGCTATCACCGGCACAAAAAGAAATCATTCTTGAAAAATATGGTTTAAATGATCCAGTACCAGTTCAATATGCACGTTACTTAGGTAACTTAGCAAAAGGTGATTTAGGGGTATCATTCCAATATGATAACCGTCCAGTAACAGATATGATTGTGGATCGCATTGGACCATCAGCACAGCTTGGTTTACAAGCGATTATATTAGGAACATTTATCGGTTTAATTTTAGGAATCGTTGCGGCACTTCGTAACAATACATGGGTCGATTATGGAGCGACAATTATTTCCGTACTCGGGATGTCGGTACCATCATTCGTATTCGCCGCTTTACTACAATATTTCGTAGGGGTAAAACTTGGTTGGTTCCCAGTAGCGTTCTGGAAAGGACCAGAGTTTACAGTAATGCCTACAATTGCTTTATCGATGGCAGTTATTGCAACAATCGCACGTTTCGCTCGTGCCGAGTTAATTGAAGTTATGCAAGCCGATTACATTTTAACAGCAAAAGCGAAAGGGATTAGCCAAGGCGTTATCATTATCAAACACGCACTTCGTAACGCGTTAATTCCAGTAGTAACAATTTTAGGACCAATGGTTGCAGGTTTAATCACAGGTACATTAGTTATTGAGCAAATTTATGCTGTACCAGGACTAGGGGAACAGTTCGTTAAATCTATTACAGTGAATGACTATACAGTTATTATGGGAACTACAATTTTCTATAGTGCAATCTTCATTTTAGTTATTTTCATTGTCGATATTTTATACGGAATTATTGATCCTCGAATTCGTTTAGCGGGAGGGAAAAAGTGATGAAAGATGTACAAAAATTATCTCCAGATTTATTTCAACAAGCCAATCAAAATAATGTGGATAATGAAGTCATTGCCCGTCCAAGCTTAACGTTTTGGCAAGATGTAAGAAGACGTTTGTTCCAACATAAAGGCGCGATGTTTGGTTTCGTATTATTAAGCCTTATTATATTACTAGCAATTTTTGGACCGATGGTAAGTAAACACTCGTATAAAGAGCAAGATTTAGGTCGTGCGAAAATGCCACCGAAAATTCCTGTTATTGAAAATGTTCATTGGTTACCATTTGATGGTACAGATCAATATGGTGTTGACCAATATGAAAAACGTGATATTAAAGAGTATTTCTGGTTTGGTACAGATGATCTTGGTCGTGATTTATGGACAAGAACATGGGAAGGTACACGAGTATCATTATATATCGCTCTTTTAGCAGCAGCAATTGACTTAGTAATTGGGGTTGCATACGGAGGTATTTCAGCGTTTTATGGCGGCAGAGTAGATAATATTATGCAACGTATTATGGAGATTATTAACGGTATTCCATACTTAATCATCGTTATCTTAATGGTAATCATTATGGGATCTGGTATATGGTCAATTACACTCGCAATGGCAATTACAGGTTGGATAGGGATGTCGCGTATCGTTCGTGGACAAATCCTGAAATTAAAAAACCAAGAATATGTGTTAGCATCTCGTACATTAGGTGCAACAAATACACAATTAATTGTAAAACACTTAATCCCGAACGTAATGGGACCAATTATCGTAATGACAATGTTTACAATTCCAACGGCGGTGTTTGGTGAGGCGTTCTTAAGCTTCATCGGTTTAGGTATTCAGCCACCATTCGCGTCACTGGGTTCTCTTGTAAATGACGGTTATAAATCTATTCAAACGTATCCGCATATGATGTTCATCCCTGCGGTTGTCATCAGTATATTAATTTTAGCGTTTAACTTAATGGCAGACGGATTACGCGATGCGTTAGATCCAAAAATGCGTAAGTAAAAGAGGGGAGAGGCAAAGATGAAAACATTGTTAGAGGTAAAAGATTTACAAGTCTCCTTTGATACACATGCAGGTGAAGTACAAGCTGTACGCGGCGTTACTTTTGATTTGAAAAAAGGAGAGACATTGGCGATTGTAGGAGAATCTGGTTCAGGGAAATCAGTTACTTCTAAAGCGTTAATGGGATTAATTCCGAATCCTCCTGGACGCATTAAAAATGGTGAGATCGTATTTGAAGGTCGTGACTTAACGAAATTAACAGAAAAAGAAATGCAGCAAGTACGTGGTAAAGATATCGCGATGATTTTCCAGGATCCAATGACATCATTAAACCCAACGATGACAATTGGAAATCAAATTATGGAAGGCCTTATTAAACACCAAGGGATGAGTAAAGCAGACGCACGTAAAGTTGCGTTAGAATTAATCGACCTTGTAGGTATTCCAAATCCAGAAGCTCGTTTAAAACAATATCCTCACCAATTCTCAGGTGGTATGAGACAGCGTGTAGTTATTGCAATGGCGTTAGCTTGTAACCCGAAATTATTAATTGCCGATGAGCCGACAACAGCGCTAGACGTTACGATTCAGGCACAAATTTTAGAACTTATGAAAGACATTCAGCAAAAAACAGAAGCGGCAATTATTTTCATTACACATGACTTAGGTGTAGTAGCAAACGTTGCTGACCGAGTGGCAGTTATGTACGCTGGTAAAGTTGTTGAAATTGGAACTGTAGATGAAATTTTCTATAATCCGAAACATCCATATACTTGGGGCTTAATCGCATCTATGCCAAGTTTAGATGGCTCAGAGGAAGAGTTATATGCAATTCCTGGAACGCCTCCGGATTTATTAAAGCCGCCAAAGGGTGATGCTTTTGCACCACGTAATCCACAGGCACTAAAAATTGATTTTGAAATGGACCCACCTTTATTTAAAGTAAGTGATACACACTATGCGGCAACTTGGTTACTTCACGAGCAAGCTCCAGAAGTAAAACCGCCGGCAGTCGTTGAAAAACGTATTCTTCAAATGAAAGCAGGTGAACAACATGACTAAACAACGTGAGAAATTAATTGAAGTAAAAAATGTAAAGCAGCACTTCGACGTGAGTGGTGGTGTTGTCAAAGCGGTTAATGATATTTCATTTGATATTTACCGCGGAGAAACATTTGGTCTTGTAGGAGAATCAGGTTGTGGTAAATCAACTACTGGAAGAACGATTATTCGTTTATATGATGCAACTGCTGGTGAAGTATTGTTCGATGGTGAAAACGTACATGGTAAGAAATCACGCGCAGAATTGAAGAAATTCAACCGTAAAATGCAAATGATTTTCCAAGATCCATACGCATCATTAAATCCTCGTATGACAGTAGGGGATATTATCGCAGAAGGTATTGATATTCACGGATTAGCGAAAAGTAAAAAAGAGCGCATGGACCGTGTTCATGAACTATTAAACACAGTTGGTTTAAATAAAGAGCACGCAAACCGTTTCCCGCACGAATTCTCAGGTGGACAACGTCAGCGTATCGGTATCGCTCGAGCGCTTGCTGTAGAACCAGAATTTATCATTGCGGATGAGCCGATCTCAGCACTTGACGTATCGATTCAGGCGCAAGTTGTAAACTTACTGAAAAAGCTACAAAAAGAAAAAGGTCTAACATACTTATTCATTGCCCATGATTTATCAATGGTAAAATACATTAGTGACCGCATCGGTGTAATGTACCGTGGTCAAATCGTTGAGCTAACAACAAGTGAAGAGTTATATGCGAATCCAGTTCATCCATATACGAAATCACTATTATCAGCAATTCCGCTACCAGATCCAGATTATGAGCGCAATCGTAAACGTATCGTATACGATCCATCGCAGCATGATTACGGTAGCGAAGTGCCAACAATGCGTGAAATTCGCCCAGGACATTTCGTACTATGTTCTGAAGCAGAGTATAAGAAATATAAAGAGATTTATCAATAATAAAAAAAGCCATTCTTCCATTAAGGAAGGATGGCTTTTTTCTATACTATATAAATGAGTTGTCGGTAAGTCGATATAAATTGCATTTATTAATAACTACATCATGATCAAACAAGTACTACTGTGCCTGAACAGAACCAATCTCGTCTTGCTCTTCTGGTTTCACAAGTGCGTAACGTTCCCACGCCCTGCTTTTCCAGCGGAAGAACATAATAATGGCACGCGTCCATTCGTCGATGGCGATCGCTAGCCAAATACCAACGAGCCCCATATCTAAATGAAAGGCGAAAAAGTAACCTAGTGGTAAACTCATTAACACCATAGAGAATGCACCGATTAAAACAGGATATTTTGCATCACCAGCTGCACGAAGCGAATTAATGATGACGATATTCATCGTACGTCCCGTTTCAAGTAGTACACTTAGTAAAAGAACACTTGCGCCTAACCCGATAATGTGCGGATTATCTGTAAACAGTCCCATTAATTGTGTACGGAATGTAATAACGAGAGCGACCATACATAGAGTTACACCAATCGCCCATTTTACACTTTTCCATAAGCGTTCGTATGCTTCATCCTTTTCGCCACCACCAACAAGGCGGCCAATAATAATGGCTGTTCCCATACCAATCGCAATTGCAAATAAATAAGTGAACATGGAAATGTTAGTAGCGTATTGTCTAGCAGCTAATGATTCCGTTCCTAAGTACGTTGCGTAATAAAGGAAGACGATTTGACAAGCTTGATACATCACTTGTTCAAATGCAGATGGAATACCGATTTTTAAAATTTTCCCAATGTATTCTTTGGATAAAGTGAAGTAATATTGTAATTTCACGCGATATTCCATAACGCGGTATAGTAACCAGAAGAAAACAATAAGTGCGATCAATCGACTGATAGCGGAAGAAATTGCAGCCCCTTGTACACCGAGCTCAGGGAAACCAAATTTCCCGAAAATGAGTACGTAGTTTCCAGCGATATGAATAATATTCATTCCGAGTGAAATAAACATCGCTTGCTTTGTAAAACCGTGTACACGGATAATTGCGGCTAATGAGTTAATGATAGCTTGCAGGAAGATAGCTCCTCCGACGATAGATAAGTAGTTTTGCGCATACGTTAGTACATCGCCTTGTAAGTTCATTGCGAGCATCATATGTTTCGAAAATAAAAGAAAACCAGCGCTTATAACGAGCCCAACTATTAAATTTAATGTGACGGCTAATGCTGATATTTTAGATGCTTCCATAAAGCGTCTGGAACCGAGGTATTGAGATACAACGATAGCAGCGCCGTTCCCGATGACTTCTAATACCAAAATCGCAATATGGAGATATTGATTCGCTGCACCAACCCCAGATACAGCATCGTCTGATAATGCACTTAACATGAAAGTATCAGCGATCCCCATCAACATAAAAAGAAAAACTTCTAGAAAAATAGGCCATGTTAATAAGAATAAACTTAATTTCTCTGTCGGCCCATTTTTTTCCTGAATTGCTGTCATGTCCGTCCCCTCTTTACCGATATCTATTTTTAGCAAAATGTATCGTAACATACTTTCTTATCCTTTGCACTCATTTTAGCCTACATATTTTTAATATGAAGGGACTGCTATTTTATGTTAAAAAGGTTGGGATAATTATACATAAAGTATTATAAAATATAAAATTTATTTTTCTCTGATAATTTAGAAAAATATAAAAATAATTATTTTTGGTACTTTAGTAAAGATAATCAGCAATATAAAACGTTTACAAAGATATATTTTTTTACAGAAAATTTTAATGAAATAGAAATATAAATATACAAAAAATATATTTGTGTGTATAATATGAATTATTAGAACATATATATATTTCTTTCTGTTTGAAAATGAAAGGGCTAACATTTTTTTGGAGGGTGGAAGTATGAAAAAAAAGATACCAGTTTTTGTAGCATCAACAGTAGCGATGAGCATGATGTTAGGGGCATGTAGCTATCAAAAAGATGAACCGCAAGCAAACGCAAAAGGGGATAGCGGGAAAAGCGGTGCGAAGCAAGTTATTAATCTAACAGAAGTGTCTGAAATTCCGACAATGGATACAACACTTGCCTCGGATGCTGCTTCTTCAAAAGTTATGAATAATACAATGGAAGGGCTGTATCGACTTGGAAAAGGCGATAAGTTAGTTCCAGGTGTGGCAAAATCTCATACAAAATCAGAAGATGGTAAAAAATATACGTTTAAATTGCGGGAAGACGCTAAATGGTCGAATGGTGACCCTGTAACAGCAAAAGATTTTGTCTATGCATGGCAAAGAGCTGTTAATCCTGATACGGCAGCAAAATCAGGATATATTATGTTAGATGTAAAAAATGCAGAAAAAATTAATAAAAGAGAGCTATCACCGGATCAATTAGGTGTTAAAGCAATAGATGATTATACATTAGAAGTTGAATTGGATAATCCAGTTCCATACTTTCTCGATTTAACTGTGTATCCACTATTTTTCCCATTAAATGAGAAATATATGAAAGAACAGGGAGAAAAATTTGGTTTGGAAGCAAATACAACTCTGTATAACGGTCCATTTGTATTAAATGAATGGAAACATGAACAAAGTTTCAAATTAAAGAAAAATCCAAATTATTGGGATCAAAAAGAAGTGAAGTTAGAAGAAGTTAACTTTAATGTTGTAAAAGATACAGGAGCAGCTGTTAATTTGTATAATACGAATGCGATTGACAGAGTTGGTTTATCAGCGGAGTTAGTTGATAAATATAAAGGACAAAAAGACTTTAAAACAATTAATGATCCAACTGTATTCTTCTTGCGTTTTAACCAAAAAAATCCATCATTAGCTAACAAAAATATTCGTAAGGCTATTTCTAGTGCATACGATCGAGATGGTATTGGAGAGGTTATTTTAAACAACGGTTCTAAGGGAGCTTATGGTTTAGTACCATCTGATTTTGTTAAGGGACCAGATAAGCAAGATTTCAGAAAAGAAAATGGAAAGCTTTCGAAAGTCGATGTGAAGGAAGCTAAAAAATTCTGGGAAGCAGGCAAGAAAGAATTAGGTAAGGATAAAATAGAACTAGAATTTTTAAACTTTGATAATGAAGAATCTAAGAAAATTGGTGAGTATGTAAAGGGAGAATTAGAAAAGAACTTACCAGGTCTAACAGTAACAATTAAGATGCAACCATTTGCGCAAAAATTAAAACTTGAAGATAGTGGACAGTTTGATATTTCATTTACTGGATGGGGACCTGATTTTCCTGATGCAATCACATTCCTTGATATGTTTATAACAGATGGTTCACAAAATAAAATGGCTTATTCTAATGCTCAGTATGATGACATTATTAAAAAGGCAAAGCAAGAAGGCTCAGATGTAAAAGGACGTTGGAATGAACTGTTAAAAGCAGAGAAAATTTTATTTGAGGATGCAGCAATTGCGCCAGTATTCCAACGCGGCAGATCTATATTAGAAAGAGAAACGATTAAAGATGTGTATATCCACAAATATGGCGGTGAATTAAGCTTTAAGTGGGCATCCGTAGGAAAATAAAAAAAGCAGGCTAACCACCTGCTTTTTTTTAATACGTGCGTTTTTTATAAATGCCTTTTCCACCAACTTGGTTCCAGCCGGATTGTACATCCAAACTCTTGTTAACAAACTTCATTTTTTCTTTTCCACCAAAGAGCTTTTCACCGATGCTATTTGTAATGACACCAATCAATGCTGTTATTCCGATGATGAGGGCAGCAACCGTAATAAAATCAATAAAAAAAGCAATCATTTGCAAACTCCCCCTTTGCCTGTCTGTATGTTTATTGTATGAGATAAAAAATAAAAAAGAAAGAAATGTCAGAAAAATATTTAATTTACTTTAGAAATCGTGTAGACAGGAGGGAGAATGTTTGTTAAAATAAGAACAAACGTTCCTTTTTATTCTCATTTGTATAGTCTTACATTTCTTAATTGATTTATCAAGAAAAAGTAAGAAAACGTTCTCTTTTTCATAGGGAAGATTATAGATAAATAACTATATATTATATGAAAAATTTAGAGGAAGTGAGTATTAAAGGGGTTGAAAGTTATTGTTCAAGTACAGCTAAATTGAGCGTAATCATGTTACATAGCAGTGGAATACACGGAAGAGTTTTCTCAACTAGCAGGAAATTTGCTGTATATTTCTTGCAAAATCTATTGTATAATGATTATAGAAGTTACTTATTAAAAGTAATTGTTGTTTATTATAAGTTGTTGCTTACATGAAATGCGATTTTTGTACTTTTCAATAAGACAAGTTATCGCGAAAAATTGCTGAAGTTAGAAATTAAAACTGTATTTAGTACAGAATTTGTACTCTTTAAGGAGAGTGAGCTTTGTATGGTAACATTATATAGTTCTCCAAGCTGTACGTCTTGTAGAAAGGCGAAATTATGGCTAGAGGAAAATCATATTCCCTATACAGAACGTAATATTTTCTCAGATCCATTAACGATTGAGGAAATTAAAGAGATTTTACGTATGACAGAAAGCGGAACGGATGAGATTATTTCTACTCGTTCGAAAGTTTTCCAAGAATTGAATGTAAACTTAGAATCTTTACCACTTCAAGATTTATATAAGATGATTCGTGACTATCCGGGGATTTTACGTCGTCCAATTATGATTGACGAGAAACGCCTTCAAGTTGGTTACAACGAAGACGAAATTCGCCGTTTCTTACCACGTACAGTAAGAACGTTCCAATTACGTGAAGCACAACGTCTTGTAAATTAATTATAATAATATGAAAACCTTCTACCTATTATATAGTAGAAGGTTTTTTTTAATGTTTCACATTGCGTAATCGAACTTGTTTTACGATAAAGCCGATGCATAAAATAGTGAAAATGAACAAATAAGGAATGCTTGCAGTGAAACTTGGGTTGTTATGAAAAAAGGTTGCAAGTCTGTCTTCATGTGTAACCATTTTCCCTGCAGTATAGGCAAGAATTGCTGCACCGCAATAAATGAGGAATGGAAATCGTTCCATAAGTATTAAAATAAGTTTACTGCCCCAAATAATAATAGGGATAGAAATGAGTAAGCCGATTATGACGAGTAAAAATCTCCCGTGAGCTGCACCTGCAATGGCAATAACATTATCAAACCCCATAACGAGATCCGCGAAAACAATTGTTCGCACAGCTTGAAATAAAGTTGTTTTTCCTTGAATGGCAGAAAGGTCGTTGCTATCATCAGTTAATAAATTGACTGCAATTAATGTAAGTAAAACCCCGCCAATCAATTGTAGAAATGGAATGTCGAGTAAATAGACAGCTAGTATAGTAAGGACAATTCTTAGTACGATTGCTAAAAGAGTACCGATCAAAATAGCTTTATTTCGTTTCGATTCAGGTAAATTTCGGCTAGCTAGTGCGATGACGATTGCATTGTCACCACCTAATACGACATCGATACCGACAATCATTAGTACGGATGTTAAAAACTCTAAGTCCATTCGTCTGCCTCCATTTATGATGTTTTAATAAGCGAACTGTATGTATGTGATGCAGAAAGTTGTTGTTAAATAATCTCTTTCAATAGAAGTTTCACCTTATTACAGTGTACGGGGGAATGTGGAAATGTATGTCCAAATTTTTTGTAAGTAAGAAATCGCTATAATAATATATTTATGTAGTTGATCGAGTAAAGATAGGCATATAACTATTTTTGTAAAATAAATCGATTTTATTTCCATTCTGGAGAATCTTATCATAAAATGAGAGTACAAGAATCTATTGATTTGTCATATGAGTGGGGAATCCCTTCATAACAATTCTAAGCAGGAAGGGAGAGTTGTATTTTGGATATTGAAAGAATTAATGATCATACGATGAAATTTTTTATTACGTACATTGATATAGAGGATAGAGGATTTAATCGTGAAGAAATTTGGTACGATCGCGAACGAAGTGAAGAGCTCTTTTGGGAGATGATGGACGAAGCTCGTGATCATGACGATTTCTTTATTGATGGGCCGTTATGGATCCAAGTGCAAGCAGTCGATAAAGGGATTGAAGTACTTGTCACGAAAGCAGAGCTTTCAAAGGATGGGCAAAAGCTGGAACTACCGATAGGGGTAGACAAAATTATAGATATTCCTCTAGATGAAGGCATTGAATCATTATTCCAACAAGAGTTAGTCGAAGAGGTAGAAGAACAAACAGGAACAAACTTTAATGAAGATGGTACGTTTGGCTTTTTAATTAAATTTAATGATTTTGAAGATGTCATTTCATTAAGTCATCGTCTTATCTTTGAAGATATAAAAGATGAGCTGTATTCATTTGAGGACCGCTATTATGTATATGTGGAATTCGATGAAGTGCTACATGATGAAGAAGAAATCGATCGTATTTTAAGTATTGTTTTAGAATATGGGGAAGAATCAACTTTAACAATTCATCGTGTAAGTGAGTATGGAAAACAAATTGTGAAAGAGCATGCGCTTGAAACGATTCGCAATAATTTTCCTGCTAAAACGTAGGCCGATTTCTGTAGTATGAAATCGGCTTTTTATATGAAGAATAGGAAAGCTTTCTTAGTTAGGAGGTAAGAGATGAAAAATACGTTAAAGCTGATTTTCTTTATCTTGCTATTGTTCGCATTATTTGTTTCGTTACGTATGTTTATTGATGTAGCATTTTATTCAGATGTGATTGGGATAAAAGATGTTTCGATTTTAGGTATTATTAGTATTTTATTTACAGTATCTGCGTTTTTAATTGGTTGCGTTATTTTCTTAGAAAATCGCCACCCATCTAAAACACTTACATGGTTAATTGTGTTAGGGATTTTTCCTGTATTTGGCTTCTTTGCTTATTTATTATTTGGACAAAATTTTCGGAGAAAAAGAATGTTTCAAAAGAAGGCGTTACTTGATGAACAGGCGTTTTTACAATATAAAGGGCATGAAGATTACGAAGAACGAATTTTACGCAATCATAAGCATCAAGAACTGTTATTTCGTTTAGCGGATCGATTAGGTGCTTTAAATATTTCATTTCAAACTGAAACGAGGACATTAACAAATGGAGATGAAACGTTTCAGGCCATTTTAAATGGGTTAAAACGAGCGAAACATCACATTCATATGGAATATTACATTGTGCGTGATGATAAATTAGGAACAGAAATTAAAGATATTTTAATACAAAAATCAAAAGAGGGCGTTGTTGTTCGCTTTTTATATGATGCGGTTGGAAGTTTTAAGTTATCGAAATCGTATATTGAAGAATTAAACGATGCAGGTGTAGAAATGATTCCGTTCTTTCCTGTGCGCTTTCCGATTTTAAACGATAAGATTAATTATCGAAATCATAGGAAAATTGTTGTGATTGATGGGAACGAAGGGTTTGTAGGCGGATTAAATATTGGTGATGAGTATTTAGGAAAAAGTAAATATTTTGGCTTTTGGCGAGACACTCATTTGTATTTACGTGGTGAAGCGGTTCAAAGTTTACAGCTTATTTTCCTTCAAGATTGGTTCTATATGACTGGAGAGGCTGTGCTAGCTCCTGAATATTTACAAGCAAAAGCAGTTGAGGGTGATCATTGGGGAGGAGTGCAGCTAGTTGCAGGCGGCCCCGATAATAAGTGGGAAACGATTAAGCATTTATATTTCGCAATGATCGCTTCTGCTCGGAAATCTATTTGGATTGCAACGCCGTATTTTATTCCGGATGATGATATTTTATCCGCATTAAAGGTTGCTGCACTTGCTGGTATTGATGTCCGTTTGTTGATGCCGAGTAAACCTGATAAGCGCACTGTCTTTTACGCATCGAGATCGTACTTCCCAGAGCTTTTAGACGCAGGAGTAAAGATATATGAATACGAAAAAGGTTTTCTTCATAGTAAAATTGTCATCGTTGATTCTGATTTAGCTTCAATTGGGACAGCTAATATGGATATGAGAAGTTTTCATTTGAATTTTGAAGTAAATGCCTTTTTATATGATACAGATAGCATTAAAAGACTTGTTCAAGACTTTAAAGACGATTTAGAAGAATCCAGTGAAATTCACGTTGATCGTTTTCATAAAAGGCGTCTGCATAGACGAATTGTTGAATCAACGTACCGGTTATTATCGCCATTATTATAAAAAGAGATGTCCGAAATTGGGACATCTCTTTTTTAAAAGGAATTTGTAATAAATTGTAGAATATAAGGAGCTGAAAGGGTGTGATTCCGATATTTATAGCTAAAAGAGAAAACGGAGAAAAAATTCATTTACTCTATAATTGTAATGAAGAGCTTTTGCGCCGTATGCGCCAACAGGAACGATTCTTTTGTGTAGCTTGTGGAAAGGAAGTGCAAATGAAATTAGGGAAACAAAAAAGTTGGCATTTTGCTCATAAAAAAGTGGATTCATGTCTTGCCTTTTATGAAGCGGAATCAACGTATCATATGCACGGTAAAGAATTGTTATATAGATGGTTCAAACGTCAAAACTTTCAGGTGGATATTGAGTACTACCTTCCGGAAATTAAGCAACGACCAGATATTTTTGTAGAGAGGGCGGGCAGAAAAATTGCAATTGAATACCAATGTGCAAACCTTGCTATAGAGCAGCTGTACAAAAGAACCTATTCATATTGGCGAGCTGGTATACAGGTCATTTGGATCGTTGGTGGAAATCAATTGAAAAAGCAATCGGCATATTGGATGAAATTCTCCTCACTTATGGCTTTCTCCTTACAATCTTATCCTCAACCATTTCTTATTTTCTTCTGTTCGAAAGAGAAATCATTTATGAAATGTGCATTTGTCACTCCATTTTCTACAAACATCTTTTTCGCGCATACTGTATATTTACCAATCGATAAAACTACTTTTGAAATGCTTTTTTCTCCCGTTCCTTTCGAGAAAGAGATACTAAGGGAAGAGTGGAAGAAGAGAAAGAACTACTTCCGCAAAAATGCCCTGCCGATTTGGAATTATAATTATAAGTCATTATTACGCCTCTTATATCAATTTAAATGTACCCCAGCGAGTTTTCCTTCTGAAATTGGTGTTCCACTCCCTTCTGGATTTGCTTTTCAAGCAAATCCATTTATATGGCAAGCTTTTCTATATATGAAGTGTATAGGGGGGCTTGCAGTAGGAGAGTGTATTTCTCTTCAATATGTGTGTAGTTATGTAAAAAGGTATACGAAAAGGCGGATACTTCCGTACTTTTCACAGCACACATGGAAAGTGGCAGTTACTGAATATATGACATTTTTATGCTATATAGGTGTATTGCATAAAGCGGGAAGTTATACGTACCGAAAAATAAGGGATGTAGTGATGTTAAAAACAGAGGAGGAAATTATGAAACATGATGAGATTTGCTTAATACATGCGCTATCTTTATTTGAGGCAAATTTTAACATGAGAGGAGGAAAAGGGGATATAATAAAGAATGATTGTGAAGGAATTACATAAGAAAAAACGAATTGTACTTAAGTAGAGATATTTAAAGGAGGGCTTAAAGAATGTCTGAACAAAACAAAGCGAAAGCATTACCAGATCGCAACGAGATTGAAGAAGCAAGTACGTGGCGATTAGAAGATATTTTCCAAACGGATGCAGAATGGGAAAAAGAATTCCAGGCTATTAAAGAGCTATTACCGAAGTTAACTGAATTTAAAGGGAAACTTGGTGACTCTGCGGACAATTTACTTGAGGCATTGCAATATGAAGATGAAATTTCAATGCGATTAGGTAAGCTATATACATATGCTCATATGCGTTACGATCAAGATACAACAAACTCTGTATATCAAGCATTAAATGATCGTGCAACAAATTTATATTCACAAGTATCTAGTAGCACAGCGTATATTGTGCCTGAAATTTTATCGATTTCAGAAGATACAATGCAAACATTCTTGAAGGAAAATAGAGATTTAAGTGTATATGAACATGCATTAGAAGAAATTACACGTCAACGCCCGCACGTATTATCAGAAGCTGAGGAGGCTTTATTAGCGGAAGCATCTGAAGTAATGAGTTCATCAAGCAATACATTCGGTATGTTGAATAACGCGGATTTAAAATTCCCATCTATTAAAGGTGAAGACGGAGAAGAAATAGAAATTACACATGGCCGTTACATTCAGTTTTTAGAAAGTGATGATCCTCGTGTTCGCGAAGATGCATTTAAAGCTGTATATGAAACGTATGGGAAATTTAAAAATACATTCGCAAGTACGTTAAGTGGAGCAGTAAAACGTAATAATTTCAATGCGCGTGTTCGTAAATATGATTCTGCTCGCCAAGCTGCACTGAGCAATAATAATATTCCGGAAGCAGTATACGATCAACTCGTTGAAACGGTAAATGACAACTTACATTTATTACACCGTTACATCGATATTCGTAAGCGTGCATTAGGACTTGATGAGCTTCATATGTATGATTTATATACACCACTTGTACCAGAAGTGAAAATGAATGTGAAATACGAAGAAGCACAAGACCTTTTATTAAAATCTTTAAACGTACTTGGTGATGAATATGTTGATATTTTGAAAGAGGCATATGAAAATCGCTGGGTAGATGTGTATGAGAATAAAGGAAAACGAAGCGGGGCATACTCATCTGGTGCATATGGAACAAATCCGTATATTTTAATGAACTGGCATGATAATGTAAATAACTTATTTACACTTGCTCATGAGTTTGGTCATTCGGTGCATAGTTACTATACAAGAAAAACACAACCGCACGTATATGGTGATTATTCCATCTTTGTAGCAGAAGTGGCATCTACTTGTAATGAAGCGCTTCTAAATGATTATTTATTAAAAACGACAGAAGATAAGAAAGAGCGTCTATATTTATTAAATCATTATTTAGAAGGATTCCGTGGTACTGTATTCCGTCAAACGATGTTTGCAGAGTTTGAGCATATTATTCATAAGAAAGTACAAGAAGGACATGCTGTTACGCCAGATATGCTAACGGAAATCTACTATGATTTAAATAAGAAATATTTCGGTGACGCTTTAGTAATCGACGAAGAGATTGGTTTAGAATGGTCTCGTATTCCACACTTCTACTACAACTATTACGTATATCAATACGCAACAGGATTTAGTGCAGCGACTGCTCTATCTAAACAGATTTTAGAAGAAGGACAACCAGCAGTAGAACGTTATATTAACGAGTTCTTAAAAGCAGGAAGCTCTGATTATCCAATTGAAGTGCTGAAAAAAGCAGGAGTAGATATGGCATCTCCTGAACCAGTAAAAGAGGCACTACAAGTATTTGAAGAGAAATTAAATGAATTAGAAGCATTATTATTTGAAGAAAAGTAATGAAAAAAGACGAGGGATTGTATCCTCGTCTTTTTTGGAATAGATTAAATGTCGATATATGTCGAAAAAACAAGATGGATTTCTTTGTTTTTTCTAACTGAAAGGATAGTTTTACGGCTGATTTTTGAAATTAAAACCCTTTGAATCGTTTTTTATGATTGAAATAAGAGAGAGTGATAACAATGATTACGAATAAAAGAGGTAAGGCAATAATTTTAGGAAAAGCTTGTAATAGAGAGAGGATGTACAAGAAAAAAGAAACGATGACAGCTAGAAAGAGAAGAGCAATATAAGATTTTTTCATAAATAAACCCCCTAAATGACCTTTTTTATAGCTTATTCAAAAATGAAAACGTTTAGAATGTGACAAAAGTGTGAAATTCGACAAAAGGGGTTGTCATCTGACGTCGAATCTTGTAATATAATAAGCGTGAACGAATTCACATACAAACATATACCCCTTTGTTTGAACGTGAAAATTTCTCCCATCCCCTTTAATATTTTTATAAGCCGTAAAGAAAAAGACCTGGTGTTTACACCAGGTCTTTTTCTTTTGCTATCCATTTCCAATAACGTTGGCATTTTACTTCTATCATTTGTACTTTTCGTTTCAGTTGTAATTTTTTAAGTTCGCGCTCAATTTCTTGTTGCGAACAGTCATAAATAAATGCTACTTCTTTTGAAGATATAAATTGTGTTGCTTCTAGTAGCACTTCTAAAGGTGGTAATGGTTCTGGCTCAATTTCACATTTTACAAGTTCTTTCAATAATTGTACGTATACATCGTAGGAATAATTTCCAGCGATTTTAATACCTTCTTCATCTGAGTTCGCATGAAAAAAGACGAGGGAGGGTATTTCTGTAATATGCATTTCATTCGTGAATTTCAAGTCACATTGGAAAGCTTTTTTTGCACTAGCAGAATGTAGATCTTTTTTAAATTCTTCTACATCAATATTGCTATCTTTCGCACATGCAAGTAATAGTTCGCAGTCAGGGCTTGATACATTTTCAAGGAAAATGTATTCTTGGAGTTTTCGCAAAAACTTCGAACCTGCTTTTCGGCCTTGCAACTCCGCTGCCTTAATTGCCATCGAAACTAAATATGGTGTTGACGATGCTTCTTGCATATGTACCTTTCCATCGCATGAAAAACCTTGTAAACTTGTTGTCTTTTCCCACACAAATCGAATATTAGCAGGTTTATTCCATTTGTGTGAGGAAGCGTTCGTTCCATCCACTTTTCCTGTTACGATATGACGAATAGAGAAGTATTTCCCGTATTCAAGCCATAGTTTAATAATAAAAGGCTCAATTTCCCAGCAATCTTTACAAAGTGGATCAATAAATAAATATGCTTCTACAGACTTATGCTCACATGCGGAAGGAGATGGCATATTTATATGCTTTGCTTCCTGCTTATCCATTACACTTCACCTGTTTCGTTTGGAGTATTAACCATATGCTGAGCGGTTAATGCTAAACGTTCAAAGACAAACTCTCTTATATGACCATGCACTCCAGTATCATCCATTGCTTGCTCCATGCATGATAGCCAAGCCTCTGCTCGTTTTGGAGTAATCTCAAACGGAAGATGGCGTGCTCTTAACATAGGATGACCATGTTCTTCAGTGTACAAATTAGGACCACCTAAATATTGTGTTAAAAATTGCTTCTGCTTCCTAGCGGTTTCTGTTAAATCTTCCGGGAAGATGGGAGATAAGTCAGGGTGTTTACTGACATAGGAATAAAATGTATCTACTAATATTGCAATGCATTGTTCACCGCCAATTGCTTCAAATGGTGTCATCGGTTGCTTGCTCATCCTTTATAAACTCCTTTTTCCATGAAATGTATATCTATTGTAGCAATGGAATGTTCGAGAGGGCAAATAAACAGCCTTCTCAAAGATTCTTTGCTTATTCTATGGGTGTAAACTTTTTTAGTGAGATGTATCCACTAGTGAAACATATTCACTAGTGGAATTTTCACTTTAGCGTGCTTTGTTTTGTTTGGCAAGGAAAAAGCGTTTTACTTTGTTATTTGTATGGCGAACAGGTATGTTATGTTGCGTTAATAAATGAATAAATGCAGCTTTTCCTGTTTCTTCATCTTGTACTTCAAATTCAATTTCATAATCATCGTGATTGTAATAGAAACTATGATCAAAGACAAGCGTTCCGCCTTTAAATAATGTTTCTGCTCTTTCTGTTGTTAAACTACCCATATATGTTAAAGCAGAAACAGGAATTTGTAATTTGTGTAATTGATCTACTACTGCTCCTTGAATGATTGTGTTTGTTTCCATCATCATTTTTGCTTCGTCTTCTGTTACGACTTGATGCGTTTCTAATAAACCGATTTCTACAGGTTGTTTCAACGTTAACGTATAAGTTTCTCCTTTATGACGAATACGAAGTGCAGAGCCAGCTTCTTTTAACGAGAAGTCAGGTGTTTCAAAGTAGTGATTCACTTGTTTCGTAAATGCTTCAATAGAAAACGATTTACATAATGTATCGAATTCTTCTTTTGTAACGATATTTTTGAATTCAATTTCAATTTCTTGTGTCATTGTATAATCTCCTTTTGAAAAATAATTCTTTACACATTATCGCTTTTTCATAAATTTGGTTCAATGTTTTATTTGTTTGCGTCCATGTTATGATACAATAATACTGTTAAGTAAGACAGGAAGTTGAGATGGAGGAGTTAGAGCATGCAAAATAAAATCCAAGTTAAGAGCGTAGAAAAGAGAGAGAATGCTCTTATTTTTTGTGCGGAAAATAGTGAAATAGAGGTAAAGGAGTTAAGTGCACGTAATCACGTACTTGTAGACTCAGACAATTTATCATTTTTATATATCTTAGAAAATGAATCATCTTTCGTTTATGTAAGTATTCCGCACACATGCTGGGAAGCAATGCATGAAGCGATGAATAACGATGTGGTTATGTTCGTTAGCGTGAATGACATTGAAATGGAATTAGAAGGATTAAAAGAAGAAGTAGAATATTTAGTTGAAAATATTGAAGGTAATGCAAATTACGGAGAAGAATTAGTAACTGCTGTAGAAAAAGTATTTCTATAAGCAAATGGATTGATTTTGGTGGTGGTTGAAATGAATCGAAATTGGGAAGAATTTTTAGCACCTTACCACCAAGCGGTGGCAGAGCTGAAAGTGAAACTAAAAGGAATGCGTACTCAATTTGCAATGTTAACAGAGCATTCTCCAATTGAGTTTGTAACAGGAAGGGTAAAGTCGGTTGCAAGTATTATTGATAAAGCGGAGAAGAGAAATGTACCGCTAGACCGATTGAGAGAAGATATGCAGGATATTGCTGGGCTTAGAATGATGTGTCAATTTGTTGATGAGATTAAGCCTGTTGTAGAATATCTTCGAAAACGAAATGACTTTGAAATCGTGGAAGAACGTGATTATGTCACGCAAAAGAAAGATAGCGGTTATCGTTCTTATCATGTTGTCATTAGTTATCCTGTTCAAACGATTCAGGGTGAACAAAAAGTATTGGTAGAAATCCAAATACGCACGCTAGCAATGAACTTTTGGGCAACAATTGAGCATTCTTTAAATTATAAATATAGTGGACGTTTTCCTGAAGATATTAAAATACGCTTGCAACGTGCAGCTGAAGCGGCGTTTTTATTAGATGAAGAAATGTCTTCTATTCGTCTTGAAATTCAAGAAGCGCAAAAGGCTTTTTCAAGAAAGCAAGAAACGAAAGATTCCGAATCATAAACTAAAGGGTGTTGGGCGATGAAATTTACAATTATGTCAAAGGGAGATCAATCATCAGATACACTGGCAAGCACGATGAAAGAGTACTTGCTAGATTTTGGATTTATAATGGATGAAAAGGAACCCGATATTGTAATTTCTGTTGGGGGAGATGGAACGCTTTTGTATGCGTTTCATCGTTATTATAATCGATTGGATGAAACAGCATTTGTTGGTGTACATACAGGACATTTAGGTTTCTATGCAGATTGGTTACCGACAGAAGTAGAGAAATTAGTAATTGCGATTGCAAAAACACCATTCCAAGTGGTGGAATATCCGCTTTTAGAAGTTATTATTCGCTATGTGAATGGAAGTAAAGAGTCACAGTATTTAGCGATGAATGAGGCGACTGTAAAAAGTGCAGAAGGTACATTAGTAACAGAAGTAGAAATACGAGGAGAATATTTTGAAACATTCCGCGGGGACGGCCTTTGTATTTCTACTCCTTCAGGAAGTACTGCGTATAATAAAGCGCTTGGCGGAGCAATTATTCACCCATCTATTGAAGCGATTCAAATTGCAGAAATGGCGTCCATTAACAATCGTGTGTTTCGTACTGTAGGATCGCCACTCGTATTGCCGAAGCATCATACATGTGTGTTAAAGCCGGCTGCAGGAATGAACTTACAAATTACAGTGGATCATTTAACAATGGTCCATCAAGATGTGAAATCAATCCAGTATCGCGTCGCAAACGAGAAAGTACGATTTGTTCGTTTCCGCCCGTTCCCGTTCTGGAAACGAGTTCGTGACTCGTTTGTTGCAGATAAATAGAAAGGGTTATATATTTGAACAGATTTACATTGAAATGGGATATAGGGCTGGCTGAAGAGGGAACTTTAGTTAGGGAATTTTTGAAAACGAAAGGTATTTCTAAAGCCGCTTTAACGGATATAAAGTTTCACGGCGGGGCAATTGAAGTAAATAGTCAACATGCGAGTGTTCGTCATCAGTTGCGCGCTGGTGAAGAATTAAGTGTCTTTTTTCCAGTCGAGGAAAGAAGTGAAGGGATGATGGCAGAAGATATCCCTTTATGCATTGTATATGAAGATGATGCGGTTCTTATCATTGATAAAGAGGCGAACATGTCAACGATTCCGTCTAGAGAACATCCGACAGGGAGTGTTGCCAATGCGATTTTATCTCATTATGATAAGCAGCATCTTGCAAGTACAGTGCACATTGTAACACGGTTAGATCGTGATACTTCAGGGCTTATGCTTATTGCAAAAAATCGTTTTGTGCATCATCTTTTATCTAAGCAGCATCAACAAAAAGCTGTGAAACGAACGTATGAAGCAATTGTTCACGGTGAGATGGTAGAGCGAGAAGGAATGATTGATGCACCAATTGGTCGGAAATCTGATAGCATTATTGAGCGAACGGTTTGTGAGGATGGACAAAGGGCAGTTACTCATTTTAAAGTAATTGATAGTACATATGATAAGACACATGTAGCGCTGGAGCTTGAGACAGGAAGAACGCATCAAATTCGTGTGCATATGGCTCATATAGGACATCCATTACTTGGTGATAACTTATATGGAGGAAGAAGGGATGAAATGAAACGGCAAGCACTTCATAGTAAATCTTTGACGTTTTATCATCCTATTTTAGAGAAACAAATGTCTTTCACTATAAAAATTCCAAGCGATATGCAAGAGCTACTTAGGAATGCTTAAAAAGGGAACAAAATTCTTATATTATAAAGAATTTTGTTCCCTTTTTTCTTAGCGGAATAATATTAAAATTTGGTTTTCACCCGTACGCTTTATAACGAAAAATCCACTTTCGGCTTTTGTAGCAATGCCATTGTCATTTGGACGACAATATCCATGCGTTTCGCAAGTGCCGTCATCACGTACTAACATTTGCCCAATTAATCCGACAGGAAGCCACTCGGCGCGATCTTTTCTTGCTACATATTTGCAAGCTGGATCCCATTCTGTATTTAAAAGAGGTTGTATTTCTTCTGTTTCCGTCCATACATATTGGCGTTTCCCAAAGTTATCTGTTTTATAGCGTTTTTGCCAACTTAAAGCCCCGCTATTTCCTATAAGTGCAGGGGTTGCACTAGATATTCCTAAAATGAACGAATCGTGTGAAGTAGCTATCCGAATTTTTTCTTCGCTACTAAATGTAACGAAATAACCGACATCAATAGGTTTATGACCTTCTGTTTCAAACATTTGTGCAAAATCCGTTCCGCTTGCATTGTAAGACGCGCCCTCAATGTACATTTCTCCATTATGTGCAAGCCATTTAGCACCGATATTATGGTCGGTGTCGTTTACACCATTTGCAATAAACCAAGAATAAGCTTCTTCTGCAGTGCCGAAGCGCCCCATAATATGGCTACCTGCAAAATGAGCTGTTGATGTATGATGACCTTCCGCATGAGAAGAGGAGCCGTTAGCGATAGTTGCGGTTCCTTCTGCGTGTGCTGCTTCGCCTAAAGCAGTCGTCTGTTTACCCTCTGCATGAGAATAAGCACCGCCTGCTGTCGTTTCACTTCCCTCACTATGCGAACTATGTCCAGTTGCTTTTGAGTTTGATCCTTCTGCATGAGAGAAAGAACCTTTTGCGTGCGTTAATAAGCCTTCCGCATGTGCTGCCATGCCTTCCGCATGAGAGTGAAGCCCCTCCGCATATGCATATCGGCCGCCCCTTTTAACTTTTGTATTTTCAGGTGTAGGTGTCTCAATTATGAGTGGTTTTTCAGTTTGTATATCATTCGATGAAGCTAATGCTTCTTTTATTTTTTTTACTTTGTTTATAATAGCAGCTGGAATTTCTGGTTCCACTTTTTTATTTATTGCTACAGAAATATTTTCTTCCGCCTTTTCTTCTGTTTGGTTAGAATGTAGTACCTGTTCATCTTGATTTGAGAGCTGTTTATTTTTTTGTTGCATCTTTATTTTTTTACGATCGATTATGCGGCTCATCACAGCATTTTCTAAAGAGACATATGTTGGTTTTACTTTGCTTTTTTTTGATGACTCTTGTTCTTCCAGTTCTTCTATCGCTGCAGCTCGAATACTACACCAGTTGTTAATTCCGTACATGGGCAGATATAAAGGGGGAAATTTTCTTTTTTGTTTAGAAGATTTTTTCTTCATTCTGTCACCTCCTGCGACATTATATGTAGGGTAATTAAAAAAAGATGCACTTTATTGCATCTTTTTTTAATTACTTTACCTAGTTTTATATGAGATCTGCCTAAATAATGCTAAGTAAGGTAGTTATGGAATTGGACGGAATTTCTCAGCGACAAAAGGTAACGAAGAAGGGACAGAGATAGTCTCCATTTCAGGATAACGTAATCCGGTTAATTTGCCACCAAATACAGCACCAGTATCAATATTGACTGTCTGATTGACGAATCGAGGTTCTGCTACTGGTGTATGTCCATATACAATCCAAGCTTGCCCCTTGTATTCTTGCGCCCAATCACGACGGACAGGTGAGCCATCGGCATGCTTTTCTCCTGTAATATCGCCATATAATACAAAGGTTTGTACTTTTTTATCTCGTCTTCCTATGTAATCTTGCCGAATCCCAGCGTGACATACGATTACTCTTTTTTCATCTAGTATGTGGTAGAGCGGTGATTGTTCATAAAGAGTGGTAAACTTTTCTTTTATAATGTTTTGCTTATGAGAAGGAAGTGCTTCATATTCAGCAACAGTTGTTTCAAGTCCGTGAGCGACTGTTACATTACGTCCAAGGAAAAATCGATATAGTTTATTACAGTGATTTCCAGGAGCGTAATAAGCTTCTTTTTTATGTATGACAAGTTCCCATACAATTTCGATCATACGTAATGAATGAGGACCACGGTCTGTAATATCGCCAACGAATGCAAGTTTACGTTGGTCAGGGTGAACCGGTAGACCGCTACTCCAGTTATATCCTAGCTTCTCTGTTAAATTTTGAAACTCTTGGAAGCATCCATGAATATCTCCTATAATGTCATATTTCATATTTAAACCTCCATCGTATTTTTCATTAGTATATCTAAAAAAGGATAGAGATAAAAATATAGCGTTTTTTTGTTGTTCATTTAAACATAAAGATTTTCGTTCTTGAGCGAACATTTAAAATGAATCCAATCGCAATCATGTATGTAAGCAGTGAACTTCCTCCGTAGCTCATAAGAGGTAATGTTATCCCTGTAATGGGAAGTAATCCGATTGTCATCCCGATATTTTGGAATACTTGGAAAGTAAACATTCCGATTGTACCAGCGCAAATGTAACTACCGAAAGGGTCATTACTTTCTAAAGCGATATGAATCATTCGAAAAATGAGTAAGAAAAAAAGTGAAATAATGACACTTGCGCCTAGAAATCCAAATTGTTCAGCGACATTAGTGAAAATAAAATCTGTATGTGGTTCTGGAAAATATACTTGTCCATTTTCCCACCCTTTTCCTTGCATTTCTCCGGATCCAGTCGCTAAGAATGCTTGTCTTAATTGATAGCCTTGTGCATCATATTTGTAAGGTGCTAACCATCCGTAGAAGCGATTTAGTTGATATTCTTTTAAAATGTGTGCTTTAAAGAAATCTGTGTGAGTAAAAAAAATATATATTAATGTAGATCCAGCAACGAAAGTACCTGAAACTAATCCGAAAATAAAACGCCATCGTATGCCAGAAACTAGTATCATTGCTGCAAGCATCGCTGAAATGACCATTGTGTTTCCTAAATCTGGTTCCTTTGCGATAAGTAGTAGTGGTGGCAAACTTGTTGCAAATATTTTTCCAAGTAATAAAAAATCGTCACGCATTGTTCGGGAAAAATATTTCTCATTATGATTTGCTATAATTCTTCCAATGACGATAATTAAAAACAATTTCATAATTTCAGAAGGCTGAAAATTTCCGATGCCTGAGAGCCTGTACCAAGCAGTAGCGCCTTTAATTGTAACGGCACCTGGTACTTGAAGTTCTAGTCCTATAAGTAGTACCATTGCAAAGCTATACAAATACCAAGCAATTTTTTGATAACGATCGAAATCAATAATCATAATAACACCAATGGCTATAAATCCAATGAAGTACCATTGGATTTGCTTTAGTACAAAATTGACGTTTTGTAAAAATGGTGGTAAAGAGGCTTGCGCACTTGCAATAGCACAACAACTAACAATCCCAATGGCAAATAAAATAAATAGTAATACGTAGTCTATTTGATATTGAGAATTTGGATCTTTCAATGTAGGTATTCCTTTCTACTGCTCTTTATAGTAATGGATTTTATAGTATGAGAAAGAATGTATGAACTATAAGAATGATTCACATATAGTCCATACACTTTTGATTTTGCAGAGTAGTTTAATTGTTTAACTCTTTAATAATTATATCCAAACAATGGGAAAGACGTACATGTGCGTCAGGAAAAATATCTAATTGATGAAGATAGTATTTTAAGGAACTTTTACACCATTGGTAAGCACTAAGTAGAGCTGCTCTATAGTCCGTAGTATTTTGTAAAAAGCCATATTCTTTTGCTGTTATAACGAGGTGTGTGAAATCTTCACAACCTTGAAGGAGCTTATTGTGTATTTGTTGTCCAGCATGGTAGCGAAATTGACTTAAAGGCTCAGAAATGTATATTGCATTTCCTTTAGAAAGTAAAGAAATCCATGAGGCCATATCAACACTACAAGAATATTGTCGCTCTTTAAGGGTACCAAAAGGATCAGTGAGCAATTCTTTTCGGAACAAAGTAGTTGTAGGCTCACCGATAATGTTGTGCCCACCTTTTAACATCCAATTACCTAAAAATATCCCGTTTAATGGAGTGTCTTCACTATATAACCTTTGTGTTGGATGGGAATCACCGATTAGATTTCCATGATCATCAATACGTACTCGATAAGAAGTAACAAGAGCAAGATTTTTATTGGGATCTTGCTCAAAATAGGCCATCATTTTTTGTATTTTATGCTTATAAAACACGTCATCGTCCATTAAAAAATTTATATACTCACCATTTGATTTTTCTATGAGCATAAGGTCATTGTGAAATTGTCCTAGAGTAGGGATATTTCGAATGTATGTTATATTTTTATAATTTGGTAAGTATTGTTCGCGTATTAAAGTTTCTGTTTCATCATTTGTGCTGTCATCTCCGATGATGATTTCAATATTTGAATAAGTTTGTGCCAATGCACTTTCTAGAGCGATTTTAAAATAATGAGGCCGATTATAAGTGGGAATAAGGATGGAAACGAGAGGTGGATTTTTTTCATTCATCATACATAACTTCCTTTCAGAAGCTTTTTTTTGTAAGAACAATATCTTGGTAACTTGTATATTCATTTCTGCCGCACCATAAACCGTAATGCGGCTTATTAATTATTTCTAGGCCGTACTTATTCAATAGATTGCAAATATCTGTCTCAGGATAAGCAACTGCAAAATTCGGAATATCTTTATTCACAACGTAGCAATTTTCAATTCGATGATAAAAACCTAATGTACTTTGTCCTGCATTTAAATAATAGGACGATTCAGGATTTATTAGAAAGAATGTAATGAAACATCTCCCATCTTTTTTTAATACACGTACAATTTCAGATACGTAATGTTCTAATTCTTTTGGGAGAAGATGCGTAAATACAGAAGTTAAAAAGATAAAATCGAATGTTCCGTCTTCATAGGGAAAACGATATTGAGAGGCATCTTCTTTTCCTTCTGGATTATAGAATTGATTGTATATGTCAACATGTTCAAAGTGAAAATTATTACGCATAGTTGAAATGTTATTTTGACACCAAATAATTCCATCTTTAAACAAATCAAATCCATAATACGCTCCATCATCATTTAAGTAATTCATTAATGGTACAGCCATTCGGCCGACGCCGCAGCCTACATCTAATACTTTTTCATTTGATTTTAAAGCGCCAATTTGAATAAAATGCTTTAGGAACTCTTTTCCAACCTTTTTGAAGTCGCCACCTACATATTGGACGAGTTCAGGAGGGGGGAGTAAAGTCATTTCTTTGTTAAGTTCGCTCATGAGTATACCCCTTTCTTATGTGAGAATATGCAGTAACTCTATTAATGAAATTTTCAATTTGTAGTGAGAGAACACAGGAAAACAATTGTTATATGTAAGGAGATTCCGAAAAAAATATTTTGTTGGATTAGAAGTGAGAGAAGGATGAGTGAAAATGGGATCTCCTATAGATTAAATCTTTTTTATTCTTTTCTCCAATAAACGCCAAATACATCAATTTTAGTAATAGGGGCTTTTAAATTTCGTTGCTTTCTAAAGTCTGTCACAGCCTCAGCGCATGGTGGTAGCCCGTAGTCATCGATAATTATATAGCCACCTTTAGAAACTTTATCATATAAGTTCACGAGACCATCCATTGTGGATTCGTACATATCACCATCAAGCCGTGCAATTGCTATTTTTTCAATTGGTGCTGTTGGTAAAGTATCTTTAAACCAGCCTTTTAAAAATTTTACTTGATCATTTAGTAAATCATATTTTTTAAAATTCTCTTGTACTTGTTCCAAAGAGACGCGTAAGTAATCGAATGTGTGTAAATAATCACCGTAATCTTTTGGATATTGTTCTAGATTCGGTGCTGGCAAACCTTCAAATGAATCTGCGACCCACACATTACGATTCGTAATGTTGTTTGCTTGTAAAAAACCATTCATAAAAATGCATGATCCTCCGCGCCATACACCTGTTTCAATAAAATCTCCTTCTATATTTTCACGAACAACGGTTTCCATTGCCTCTTGTAATTGGTTCATACGTTCTCGACCAATCATGCTATGTGCTGCTCTTGGCCAATCCATTCCATCATGACGTTCACTTTTTGAAACATTTGGTTTTACAATTTTTAAGTTATGGTTTTCAGCATATTGCTTAATGAATAAAGGGAGGGGGACTGTAACTGGTTCGAATTCTAGTTCTTTCGAAATATGTAGAGATGCGGGTAAGTATGCCTCATATTCCAACCATATTTCAAATAAAATTGTCTTCTTTAGCAATTCGAGATAAAGCTGAACAGCAGATTTACTTTCCATATTTGTGCCTCCTGCAAAATGTCATACAACAATATGATTATGTAGATAGCGAATGTTTCATGATTGAATTTAAAATTGAAAAAGCAGTAAAACTGATAACAGTTCTACTGCTAAGTAAAAAATTAAGCAACTTTTTCAATAATAATAGATGCATTTGTACCAAGAGCTAATGATAGCCCAAGTCCTGTAACGATTACTTCAACTAATGATGGAGTTGTCGTAATTTGCGTAATTGCTTGAACAACGATAGGTGCTCCAACTGAGATTAAAGTAGCCCCAGTACCTGGTACAGATACCCCATTTACTTGGATTGTAAGCCCCCCTAATACACTTATTGCCGCAGTATATACGATAACAGTGATTTTATAGAATCCAGTTTCAGCAATAACGAAAGTATCAGCATCTAATTGAGAAATTGCTGTACCAAACTGAGATCCAACAGTATTAAATGGTACTGGAGCATTAAGTCCAAGATCTAAAGAAATTCCAGCGGAGTTAAATGCATACAATCCTGCTGGAAGTCCTAGTCCGGATGGTCCAGTCGGTCCAGTCGGTCCAGTAGCCCCAGTCGGCCCCGTAGGTCCAGTAGCCCCAGTGTCACCAGTCGGCCCCGTAGGTCCAGTAGCCCCAGTGTCACCAGTCGG